>NZ_JAAHIE010000241.1:0-10704 GCF_010671945.1 Moorena sp. SIO4E2 | reverse complement strand
TATGGGTGAGTATTCTAGATAATATCAATTTGCCCACCCTACTGACTTGTAGGTTGTAGGGTGGGCAAAAAAAAACATTTTGGTTATGGGTGAGTATTCTAGATAATATCAATTTGCCCACCCTACTTTAATTGGGATTTTTTTTACACTTTTGGTGGTGCGTTACGGGGCGGACTATCCCAACTTTGACGGTGCGTTACGGGACGGGCTATCCCAACACTGGCTACGAGGCAGAAAATGAGGGCAAGCCCGTCCCTAACGCACCCTACGAGGATAAAAATAAGGGCAAGTCCGCCCCTAACGCACCCTACGCACTAAAAACCCGTCGCCAACCTTCATAATAGCATAACCACTATAATACGATTTCCCTATAAAAGTACCAAAGATGGGCATTCCAATTAGTATCGAAATCGTTGGGTAATCGCTCCTGAAGACTAGAAGATTGTAGGTGAAGTAGCTCCGGTTTGTTGAGGGGAGTTGGGATTACAGTCCAATCTTTTCTGTTATTGAACTGGCTATAGAGTTTCTCAGTATATGGTAGCACCGCAGCATTATACTTGTTACTACTTACTACCTCTGTGACTGCATCAAGCTGCCCTAGGACAGAAATAACAATACGATCCAATCGTGGCGCACCTTTTACATACTTGGGAAAAGCATTCAGTACAATTTCTTGGCCTGAGTCAAATCTCTCAACCTGGAAAGGTCCACTGCCAATGGGCTTCAGCTGAAAACTTTTTTGATTGTAAGCGTGGCGCGGTACTATACCGATAGTCATCACAGAGGCAATGTAGCGTGGTAGTGGAGACTCAGCAATGTCGATGGGGCGGGGGCGTGGTTGGTCAACGATTTCGATAGACTCAATCTGATCAATGCTCTCGATAGACTGAATCTGCTCCCGGTCAATGGGCGTAATGGTATCATCTTTGTCAATATCAACTTGATCAGAATTATCGTCTTTGCGTTCCTCTTCTTTGAGAAAAGGCCACAGTACTTCAAAGCTGATTATCCGATCATTAACGACATTGATATCTCTGATTATGTTTATCACCCGCTTATTTGGGCTTGAGTTAAGTTTTTTATATACCTGATAGGTAAACTCTACATCAGCTACAGTAAGCTGTTTTCCGTCATGGAAACTCACTTCTTCAGAAAGCTGGAAATAAATTATTCGAGTATTATTTTCCTTATTTTCAATCCACCACCAACGAGTAGCAATATCGGTTACGAAAGCTCCTGTTTTTGGATCAAGACGACCCAAACCACGGAAGACTAGGCTCAACACATCCCCTGGACCGTAGTTCATATTCGCTGAAGGGTAGTTAATATTGAGTAGTGGGTCAAGGGTATTGATATCACGAAAATCAGCAATGGTTAGTTGGTTTAGACCTTTAACCTCAATCTCTCTGGTAAAGGTGCTGTTAGCTCGGTTTAGGTCTAAATTTTTCTGGTGTGGATCAGCAGTGAAGCGGATGGTGTGGGAACCAGGGTCGAGTCTGAGCTGGCGACGGATACTGCTGTCTTGCGATCGCTGATTGGGCTGCAACGGACCGTGGGATTGGATTGGCTGCGGCTTGTTATCCACTGTCCACTGTACCTCGAAGGTATCAGAAGAACTATTCCCTTGATTGATTAGATCCGCTTCAATGGTAATCAGGTCTCCTGCTAATGGTTGATCTGGTGTGATAGTAATATTTCGCACTCGTAAATCAACGGTGATTGCTTCCCAAGACAGCAGATTGGTGCTTTGACCATCGATAACTACAAACAAGACACCAGAGCCTGTTACTTCGGGCATGGTAACAATTAAACGGGACTTGCTCCACTCAAGAATCTGTACTGCTTGACCTTGGAAGAAAACTGCGGCATTAGGGTCGCGATCGCCAAAATTACCTCCCTCAATCACAACCTGGCTTCCGGGTAGTCCTTTTGCTGGTTTCACCTCACTCAAGAACGGTAGCTGTCGCCATATCCGAATCCGTGAATCAGCAATTCCAGTTTTGCGGCTGAGTTCAGCTACCATTGCCGCTGTTTGGCTGTAGCCTTCAAGGTCATTAACTGAGTAAATCCCAATGCCATTTAATTGTTTGATCTCAGCCTCGGTAATACCAGGTAGAGTAGCCAGGGGCCTAGTGCTGATCGGTTGATCAAGTTGCTTACGCACTCCTTGTAACTGGCTTTCTAGGACTTGGGCAAAATCCAGTTTGATAACAGTAGCGCTATTTTCCCCAGGGTCTGTAGTCCGAAATAAGATTTTACCGTCAGAGGTACGGCGCAGCTTAACTTCTATATCGAGTTGAAGCTGTTTAATCGCCATAGACTTGCCACGGGCATAAGATTTCAAAGAAAGAGTATCTTCAGCACGGTCAATTTCAGCAGCGATCGCATCAACCATCTCCGCTAGCTGCCATTCCGTGTTTTCCTCTGTATTGCTGTTTGTATTGTTTTTTGTATTACCTTTTGTATTGCCGTTGCTGGCTGTTAATGATTCCTCATTAGTCATAGTAGTTTACTAGCAAAAGTGTTTAACTTCGGAATAGTAGTCTTATCGTGATTTTTCAGGAGCGATAGTCATGCGGATGCGACCTAGTTTACCGACAGGGGGAGTTTCTATAGTTGAAGGTAAACTAATCATTACTCGTGATTTTGTTTTCTCTTGACTTAAAAATTGCCCATCGGTTTTTAGGTATAAATGGGCTGGAATATCAAAATAAACATCTGTAACCTCTAAATTCGTTTCTGTAGTGCTGTCAGAATTTGTCTGGTCGAGGGTGTCAGATACTTCTTCAAGGATCAGGGCAATCAAGTTGCCTAGTGTGATGTCAGCCATAGGTATAGCGCTACGCGCAAGTCAGAAGTTAGAAGTCAGAAGTTAGAAGTAAGTTATGACTAAGTTTCGGAGTTTAGGAGCGATGCAGAGGTGCGACCCGTGGCGAATTTAATTCTTAATGCGGAAAGCGCACCTAAGCGGTTTTGGGGGTTCCCCCCATGAGCGACTGCATCAAGACAATGTCAAACACCTTAGAGGTTGTCTGAGAAGTCTCATTTGCTACATTCAAGCCCCCTAAATCCCCCAATTTTGGGGGACTTTTACCAACAAATGGATTCTTGTTCCCCCCAGAATTGGGGGGCTAGGGGGGCAAAATTCAGTATCAAAAAACTTTTCAGATATCCTCTTAATGCGTAGTGCTCTAATGATAGATAGGGGATGATTGAAGTTACTTAATAAGGAAGCAGGGAGCAGGGAGTAGGGAACAAATCTCCCCAAACTCCTCTCTCTTTTCCTATTCCCTAGGCGCTAACCTATCGCAACAATCATCCCGCTGTAATACTTAAGTGATTAGGTAATCAATTTATCCGTTTTATTCTACTATTGGGAAGGTCTCGGTGCGGAAGCGAATTTTAACCTGACCAATGATTTCAGTACTCATGGTGACGTTATCAAATGAACTTTCATTAGTTGCTTTGACTTTTAGTTTGTTGAAGTTTGCTCCAACAGAAGCACGACCCCATCCCCACCTAGCACTGGCTCGGATAGAAGCGCCAGCTTGTAAACGGTCGTACTCGCTTTTTCGTCTAGTTTCTGTTTCGGTAGCAGTAACGTTAAAGGTAAGTTTAGAAAGGATTTCACCATCGGTGATCACAATCCGTGCCATACCCTGCCGTGCCATCTCCCGGAGATGATCAATCAAGCTCTGTGCCAGTGACTCAGAGAGTTTGCGACGAATTACTTGGACTTGAGGAACTGTGAAAGAATTCTTCTGCTCTGGTGTGATAGTGAGTTTAAGGGGTTGTTCCAGGTTGACCGTTTCTGCTTCTAATGCTCTTGCTACCTCCTTTAATTTAGTAACACCAGCCTTGCCAGGATTGCCGGTGTTTTGGTCTGTAGGTGTGTTTGGAAATATATAGTTCGCCCGTACAAGAGTGCCGCCATTTCCATCCGGGTAGTTTTCATTAAGGTGTGCCTTAATCTCCGCATCAGAGACGTTCTCAGCCTCAAACTGCTTGAGGGTTTTGGCTAGGTTAGCAACCAGCTCAGCATAGGCTTCGATCTGTCTGATTGTCGCAGCGATAATAGCATCGAAAGTACCGTTAATTAAGCCAGCAGTAAACTCCACAAAGCCTAGGTCTTGTACTTGCTTGGCGGCATTAATACCGGTATTAACAGCATCACCGATAGCCATGCCTCCAACCATGGATATCTGAGATTGCTGCTGATTCAGTTTTTCCTCAACCAATTCCTGGAGTGTGTTACCGAGGATATCAGCAATACCATCGCGCACTAGTTGCCGCTCTTGCTGGTCCCTAATCCGTGCTAGCGCTGAATCAACAATCTCGGTGACGATGCGGTTAACACCTTCTTCTATTAGTGCTTCAGTAGACGGATTTTTATCCGTGGACTGAATTTCTGGGTTTGGCATCTCACCTAACTGTGGCGGGATTGGATTTTGTGAAGTCATGGCATGATGTCCTTAATATTAAATGGGATAAATCGGGGTAATTTATCTAGCCCTTGGATTAGTAATTTAACATTATGCATTCCCTTGATCACAACTTTCAAATGAGTATATCACACTGAATTGGATCAATAAAGGTACCTCCTAGCAATTATCCTAGCTATGAGGTACAAAATTTCGGGATTTTAGGGAACAGCGGATCTGGGAACAGGGAATAGGAATGCGCTGCATCAAAACAGGGAATCAACGTCAAAGAATACTGTACCTCATAACGGCGATAAACGCTAGATATACTCCTTAATTTACGAAGGAATAACGTTTTTGTAACAAAATAACAGCTTAAAGATTATTTTTCCACCCTGAAAAAGCGTTGTTTATAGCAACATATCATTATCATGCGTAGCTTAATTATGGTATAATTAAGCTATCCTATAACCCCACTTTTTTTTGAAAAAAAATCTAAAATTCACCCATACGTTGTGAATGTAGAGGCTGATGTAGAGGCTGATGCTTTCAATCATTAATCCTTAATTTCAGCAGCAAAAAATATTAGCATACACCCTAATCAATGGGGCTATTATGGTTTTTAAATGAAATGTAAACAAAAGATGATGGAGCAATAAAAATTCGGATCAAAGACCAGCTAAGACTAGGAAAGATATTCGAGGATTTTTTGATGTAGGCTAAATGAGCCTAAGTTTTTATGACCTATTCATAAAAGCTATATTATTACTGAAGTCTGGATCGTGCCTACTGCTCAACACCTGTGAAATCATTACATCGAACTGAGGCGCGATCAAATCCGTAGCCCAAGGTTATCTTAAAGGAAGATAGGGACAAACACTCTTAACCTCATGGCATCTATTCCTAATCCAACTCTGGCAGCTGGTCTAGCAGCTCTCAAACAGGGCAATTACCAGGATGCGATCGCACACTTAGAAGGTGTCTGTGAGATGGAGTTGGATGACTCCATTGTGACGGAAGCCTCTCAATCCCTAGTCGAGGCTTATCCTAAGCATGGTCAGCCAGAAAAAGCGATCGCACTTTGCCAACACCTGAGGGAACACCCTGACCCCCAGATACAGGAATGGGCAGCTAAAACTGAGGCTGAGTTAATTACCAAGTATCCGGTTGCTGCTAAATCCCCTACTGATGCCACAGGGTTTACCCCCCTAGAGGATCAGGCTTCTAGCCCACTGAAACTGAGCCGTAAACCAAACCAGACTGCTTCATCTTCTTCCCTATTACCAGTTCCCTACTCTCCCCCGGATATTCCCACCCTCTACACTCCTCGTCCTCGATGGCGCAACTGTGGACGAGCACAGCATTGGCATCCCCTGAAATCTGCCAAGATGGAACGGTTGTGGTTAGTCGCAATCACGGTTGCGATCGCATTTTTCTGGCTACTGCGGGTTCTAGTGGAATTCGCCATGGAAACCATCAATTCCATCTTGGTAGAGTTACCCTGGTTCCAACCCTTCCAATTGTTATACCGTGACCCAACCGTAGCCCTAGAAATTACCTTAGCCATCCTATTTATCCTATCGCCCTGGTTAATGGATGGATTGCTAAAGCAGTTTCATGGTCTTGAAGCCCTATCCTTGACCCAACTAGCTTCCCGCCATCCAGAATCCGCTAAAGTTATACAAAAGGTTTGCCGCAAACGTCGTCTGCCCTTACCGAGCTTAAAAGTCTTACCCACAGACGCCACCGTAGCCCTGACCTATGGTAACTTACCTCGCACTGCTCGGATTGTAGTTAGTCAGGGATTATTAGACCAGCTCAAAGATGATGAAATTGCCAACATCTACGCCGGTCAGCTAGGACATATTATCAATCGGGATTTCATCTTGATGTCCCTAGGGGTACTAATTATTCAAATCCCTTACACTATCTATTGGCAAATCCCTCAGTGGGCAGAGAAGCTAAAGGAATTACTGCTAGTTAAATTACCTGGTGCTAGGGGATGGTTAAGCGCAATCCTTTTAGGAATTACTGGTACTGTTGCTTCCCTCAGTTACAGCATTTATTGGGTATTGAGCTTACCCCTGCTATGGTTATCTAGAGCTAGGGTTTACTATAGCGATCGCATCGCCATCTCAACCACAGGTAATCCCAATGGCTTGACCCGCGCCTTACTAAAAATTGCCCTAGGGATAAGCGAAGACATCCAAATTTCCGGCCAAACCAGTGGGCTATTAGAAAGCTTTGATGTCTTACTCCCCGTCGGTTATCAGCAAGCCATGGTTATCGGCAGTTTTTCCCCCACCACCCCCTTTGAAGACATCTTGAAATGGGACTGTACTAATCCCTACCGCTACTGGTTAATCATCAACTCTGCCCATCCCCTACTCGGAGAACGTTTACATTTACCTAAGCGCTACGCCCACTTTCTCAAGCTTCATGCCGAACTAGATTTACCAGCTTTAATTCCTGCCAGTCGCAATCGAGCTGAATTTTTCTCTAAACTCAGCAACAGTTACAAAGCCTTACCCCTGCTACAAAGTACCCTAATTTTTGGCGTAATTATGGGCGCAGCATTAAGAGGGATACTTTGGATGATTGGTAAACTGTCTGACATGTTCGACATTTGGCAGTTAATTTGGCTACATAACGCCAATTCCTTTATCGATGCTTGTATCTTAATTGCCTTTAGTATCAGTGTCTTTCTCTGGATTAATAATTACTTTCCCGACCTCAAACCTACCAATATCGGTACTGACCCCGACTTAGGAGATTATTTCGCCACTAACGCTACTCTACCTCCCGATAGTCGTCCTGTTCTCTTAAGCGGAAAACTATTAGGACGTTCGGGATTACGCAATTGGCTCGGACAAGATTTAATATTACAAACCTCGACAGGTTTAGTCAGACTAAACTACTGTTCCTATCTCGGACCACTAGGTAATATCCTACCTCAACCCACCCGTGTTAGTAATTTAGTTAACCAGACCGTAATCGTCACCGGTTGGTTTCGCCGGGGTGTTAATCCCTGGATTGATATTGAAACCATCAGTATCGAAGGAGATAAACCAATTCGCAGCTACTATCCCATTTGGATTACCATCCTCGCCACAGTAGCAGCCCTATCCGGCGCTTATCTGATTTCCCAAGTGGGAGCCTGAAATTACTAGGGAATTGGGAATCGGAACCCACCCCTAACCCCTCCCAGGAGGGGAACGGGAATCGGGAATCGGGAATCGGGAATCGGAATAGTAGATGTAGGGTGGGCAGTGTATCAGACTCGATTAATCACTGCGAGGATAGTTGCTATACACTGCCCACCATAGTTGCGTAGGGTGCGTTAGGGGGGCTCGCCGTCATTTTCAACCTCGTAGCCAGCCTTGGGAAAGTCCCCCCCGTAACGCACCACTGGGTTAAACACTGCCCACCATCGGAATAGTAGAGCAGCCCAGCATCGGAATAGTTGATGTAGGGTGGGCAGTGTATCAGACTCGATTAATCACTGCGAGGATAGTTGCTATACACTGCCCACCATAGTTGCGTAAGGTGCTGGGTTAAACACTGCCCATCATCGGAATAGTAGAGCAGCCCACCATCGGATGGGGTTGATGTAGGGAGTGAACAGACCGGATCAATTACTGGGATGATAGTTTCTAGACACTGCCCACCATCGGATGGGGTTGATATAGATGTAGGGTCGGCAGGGTCGCAGAACGGATCAATCACTGGGATGATAGTTGCTAGACCATGTTTCTAGTTCATGTATTCACAACCAAAATCCAAACACTATAGTATGAAAAAACTGTCTATAATTTTACCATTAGCCATCCTAGCTTTTGGATGTGTAGTTGTTAACAGTCAAGAAACCTCCTCACCCAATAGTTACACTCAATCGGTTACAAGTGACGTTTTAGGCAGTGGTTATCCGACTCAAGAAAAAAAGGAAATTCTGGAACTTATTCGCCATACCATCAAACCCAGAACAAAACTGCCTACTCATACTCATACCGGCATGCAAATTGCACTAGTAGAGGCTGGCACGTTAACGTTTACTGTTGTGAAAGGAGAGGCTAAAGTAAGGAAAGCTAATGGCAAAGAATTAATTCTGCAAGCAGGGCAAACTACACAACTAACGGTTGGAGATTCTCTAGTTGAATCGAGCGGAATGGTTCACTATGGTGAAAACAAAACAAACAAACCAGTTATTCTTCTGTCCGCTTCCCTATTTGATGTTGAGCAACCAAAAACTATTTTAATTGAACCGGAAAAGTGAAGAATAAAATGTAAGCGGTAAGCGGTAAGCGGTCAGCGGTCAGCCGTCAGTTTCTAGGGTGCATTTCAATGGATGCAAAAACACTCTTCGGTCATAGAAAGCTAATATCATTTTATGACAATTACCCTTAATAAAAATCTCCCCCATCTCCCGATCTCCCCGCGCCCGCGCCCCACACTTCCCACACTCCCCACACTCCCGATTCCCGACTCCCGAAAAAAACATTAAGAAATGTTGCGTTATTCCTAAATATTCGTTACATTTGTTTACATAACTGATTACCCAAGGATCACTACGTCCTTGAAACCTTGACCTCACAGCCAAGGATAAAGGCACACTGTAAGCGTATTGGCCCTAGGTTTTCTCCTCCCAACACAGCAAGTATCACCAGCCCCTCTCAATGGCTGGTTTTTTTATATAGCAGTTCTCAATTGAGTCTCTATTCCCGATTCCCGATTCCCGACTCCCGATTCCCGACTCCCGATTCCCGATTCCCGATTCCCGAGTCCCTCACAACTTTGTTACAAATATTTTCAAAATCTGTTATAATGTAAGATTATTTATGTTATAATAAAATTGCCCCAGACGTTAAACGAAACGTTAAACGGGAAGAGCCAGCCTGAAGATATTCCAGGCTGAAGGCTGGCTCTAGGACCCCTTATAACAGGAGATACATTAAATTATGTCCTATGCTGAACGCCTACATCCATGGGTGGTGGTGCGCTTATTACCACAGATGCAACGAGTGATTGTTGCTCGGTTCCGCAAACGTTCGGATGCGGAGGGTCATATGCAGGCTCTGAAACGGCTAATGCCCGATGCTCAATTTGTGATTATATTTGATATTGGCGAGCCGATCACTGAAGAAGACTCTTAGGATTATCGGGAGTCGGGAGTCGGGAGTAGGGAGTCGGGAATCGGGAGTCAGATCAGCGTTCCCTCTTGCCTTTTGCCTCTTGCCTCTTGCCTCTTGCCTCTTGCCTCTTGCCAAAGAGATTATTCACAAATAAATTACCATAACAATATATCCAGAGTAAAAACAAGACACTACCACCATGCCGCGACTGAATCTGATCGTTTCTGATCAAGCTTCTGGAAATCAACAGGCTGCACCTATCGAAAGCCCTGATCACCTCGATGGGAATGGGAAAACAAACCAGCTCCAATCTCAGCAGTTAGACCCCATGACCGGGGTGACATCAAACCCAATTGAGCTGGATTTGGAAGCAGTAAATCAGCAACTGACTGACACTAGCGCTACCAAAATCGTAGAATGGGCAGCTGAAACCTTTGGTGATGGCTTAGTGATGAGTAGCAGCTTTGGGATCCAGTCAGCGGTCATGCTGCACTTGGTCACTAGTGTCGTTCCAGATATACCGGTAATTTGGATAGATACGGGCTACCTACCGGTGAAAACCTATCGATTTGCCGAGGAGTTGATCGAACGACTCAAGTTGAATGTAACAGTGTACCAGTCTGCCATGAGTCCAGCACGGATGGAAGCCTTGTATGAAAGACTCTGGGAAAAGAATGATGTAGAATCCCTCAACCGCTACGACCAGATCCGCAAGGTCGAACCGATGCAGCGCGCTTTGCGGGAACTGAAGGCAACGGGATGGTTAGCAGGATTGCGCAAGCAACAGACTGACCACCGCAAGAGTATGGGCTGGGTTAACAAGCAGGCAGAGCAGTATAAGATTTTGCCAATTCTTAACTGGCACTCTAGGGATATCTATAAGTATCTCACCGCTCATGATTTACCCTATCATCCTATGTTTGATGAGGGTTATACAACCGTCGGTGATTGGCATTCCAGCCGACCTTTATCCTTTGATGATCAGGATGAACGGGATACCCGTTTTCATGGCCTTAAGCAAGAGTGTGGTATACACTTGCCTGAAACTCCTGGTGAAGCTGCAAGTCTTGATTCTAGCTCTCTGTAATAGGGAACAGGGAGTAGGGAGTAGGGAATTGGAATGCGTACGCGGGCATCTTGGTAGAACTGGCATC
>NZ_JAAHIE010000240.1:0-10715 GCF_010671945.1 Moorena sp. SIO4E2 | reverse complement strand
GCCCAACTAAACTTCGTAAGTCCTAACTAATTACAAATATCCCAATATAAGATATTACAATTAGTAAACCGGATGTTGATAGTAAACCTGTCTAACTTAATCAATCCAATGATGTTCCGGTCAGTCGTAAAAATACATCTTCTAAGTTGGTGCGGCGGCGGGTTAGACTAACAGATGGAATCGTATTTAGGTCCTGCCAGAGAGGTTGGGGATTGTCCATAGGTAATGCAATCAGATAGTTACTGCCAAAGGTGCGATACCAAGTTCCGTACTGAGTCGCTAATTGTTGCAGGATATCTGGCGAGATTCCCTCAATCTCCACTAGCTCTTTACCAACAGTGCGCTCAATCAGGTCATCGGGGGTACCTTCGTCAATCACCTTACCCTGCTGAAGTAAGATTAAGCGATCGCATAACCGTTGTGCTTCATCCATATAGTGAGTAGTCAACAACACCCCACACCCCTGATGTTTCAGGTGAATCACCAGCTTCCAAAAATCCTGCCGTGCATCCGGGTCAAGTCCTGTAGTAGGCTCATCTAAAAACACGACTTGGGGATGATTAATCAAGGCTCGTGCCAATACCAAACGCCGCTTCAAGCCACCAGATAGCTCATCAATCCGCCGCTGAGCATAATCCTGTAGCCCCACGAGCTCCAGTAACTCCCCTGCTCGTGTCCGAGCTGACTTACCGGTGATCCGGTAGTGGTGGGCAAAGACAACCAAATTCTCAAATACGGTGAAGTCCGGGTCAAGATTATCCTCTTGAGTAACAATCCCCATGGAAAAACGAACCTGTCGCCCTTGAGAATGTACCTGATATTGACCCAACTGTACAAAGCCACGACTAGGCACAACTGCGCCGTAGAGCATTCCCACCGTAGTCGTTTTACCCGCACCATTCGGTCCAAGTAAACCCAAAACTTCCCCAGGATTTAGGGTAAAACTAACTCCACTAACGACAGTGCGATGCTCCTTTGGAGCCGCTACGCGAACGCCATAAGATTTCCACAAATCGTAAGCCGTCAGTGCTACTCGTTCCGTATCGATTTCAGATGTTGTAAGATGCATAGCTAAGACCACAGATGGGTGGCTCAATTTTGAAGGTTAGCGGGTTGAAGGTTAGCGGGTTGAAGGTTAGCGGGTTGAAGGTTAGCGGGTTGAAGGTTAGCGGGTTGAAGGTTAGCGGGTTGAAGGTTAGCGGGTTGAAGGTTAGCTGGTTGAAGGTTGGCTGGTTGGAGGTTAGCTGGTTGAAGGTTAGCTGGTTGAAGGTTGGCTGGTTGAAGATTAGCTGCTTGAAGGTTAGCTGAGTGAAATACCCAAGGATAATCGGTAATGGGTAATGGCTCACGGACCACTGACCCAAGGTTAATTGAGTCTTACTTAAATAAATTCATGACTTGGGTAAATTCATTAGCTTCGCAAAGCCAAAGGAAAAACTTTGCTTTCACTTGTACTACAAAAGTAGTATAACGAGACGTTTTAATGCTGTCAAAATTAATCAAGACACCAAAGATGGATGAAGGGATAGAAATCAGGCATTAAAGCCAGAAAAACAGGTACTTATCAAGTCTTATCTCTATTTATCGTTAATTTCAAAGGTAACCAGTTAACCTGTAAGCATTCAGCGATCAGCGATCAGCGATCAGCGATCAGCGATCAGCGATCAGCGATCAGCTAGCTAACCTTGGCCAAAAGGCCACGCGTTCGCGTTCAACCTTGGCCTTTGGCCACGCGTTCGCGTTCAACCCCCTAACCTTAAACCCACTAACCTTAACCCTTCAACCAACTCCCAAAATCAACTCCCAACTATTCAACCTTCCCGTATCCATCGCTACATCATCCACCACCTGTAATTGCCATACTCCCGATGCTGGTTTATTCAAAACCGACTTCAAACCAGGAGTAGTTTCCACGGAATAGGTTTGTTTTAATAGGCATCGGGGATGAATAGGGAACCTTTTAGGACTATTTTCAGTCTGAACCTTAGATCCAACAACTCTGGTACCTGCTTTACCTTTCCAAGAAGCCCTTAATCGTTTGTGGTAATGGTACTATACCAATAGTTTGGATTTACTCTATTATTTTAGGTAACCAATTCCCAAAGCTATAGTATGGTTTATTCTGGCACTCTTAATCCGGTCAGGCTCGCCTGTTTCGTTGCTCTTCCCGTGATGGCAGCTTTGGTAGTACTGCCACCAGCACAGGCGCAAGGTGCTGATATCCAAGTAGAATCAGACATCACTGACCCCAACAATACCGGGCCGTTGACTCAAGAAGACAGCCTATTGAGTATGCCGGGGGGAGAGCGGATGATGCAAGAGGCGACGAACGCTATTGATTCAGGGAACTATAGCGTAGCGGCCAAAAAACTCCAAGAGGCACGTCAGATATTCAACCAGTTGTCTAACTTTTACCAACAGCTGGCTTCCAGTTTTTCCGGCATTGACAACCGAGTCTACGAGTCTCAACGGCAAAAAGCCCTGGAAACTGCTGAAAAGCGAGATGAAGCTACCTATCGGCTAGCCCTAGTCCATCGAGCCAATGACCAGCCAGAATTAGCTGTCCCCTTGTTAATTCAAATTATTCGGTCTCAAAATCCAACCAGGGAATTGGGAAAAAAATCCTACCAACAGCTGTTTGAGCTAGGATTCGTCGATTCTCCCTTTCCTAGAAATGGCAATAGCCAGCCCACCTCGTCCGCTGGTTCTAATAAAGGCAGTTAAATTGTAAGCTATCAGCTATCAGCTATCAGCCAATGGCCTTGGCCGTTGGCCACGCTACGCGAATGGCCACGCTGGGCGAACAGCTTATGGGCACGCTACTTGAGGTGCTTTTGAATAAAACAAGAGGTAAGCATTGGTTTGATCTGAGTTACGGAAAGCTGACCGCTGACCGCTGACCGCACCTCAAGTAGCGTGCGCGTAGCGCATATGCTTACGTTAAATTTTAGTGTATTTTAGAAATTCCAATAGAAACTGGAATAAAAAAAATGGATCCGATTAGTACACAGCAAGTTGAAGAAAAGATTAAAGAATCGATACCGGATGCTCAGGTAAAAGTAGAAGATTTAGGGGGTGGTAACCATCTCCAAGCCACTGTTGTCTCCTCCGAGTTTGAAGGTAAATCCTTGGTGAAACAACATCAGCTGGTTTATGGAGCCCTAAGCGAAGAGTTGGCAACGGAGGCCATTCACGCCCTAGCTCTAAAAACCTATACCCCCGAAGCTTGGGCTGGCAAGCAGTAAACTGGCCTAAGTCATAATTGGAAGAGTCTAGGATTTCGCGCCCGCTAGACTAATATAATATCGACTATCGAAATAACTATCTAGATATCCCAGGAGTTTAAGACAACGATGACACCAGAACTGAAAGAGAGAATAGAAAAATTAACACAAGAGCACAAAATTTTGGTATTCATGAAGGGCAGCAAACTAATGCCCCAGTGTGGCTTTTCTAATAACGTTGTCCAAATTCTGAATAGCCTAGGAATTAAGTACGAAACCGTAGACGTACTAGAAGATTACGAGATTCGCCAGGGAATCAAAGAATATTCCAACTGGCCAACTATTCCTCAAGTGTACATTAAGGGAGAGTTTATCGGTGGGTCTGATGTGATGATTGAGATGTATCAAAATGGTGAATTGCAGCAGACCGTTGAAGTCGCCCTGGCATCCTAATCCTTGACTGCACCAAACTATTGACAGAACTGAACAACCGCAAAAAGCGATCGGATTAGGAAATGCGATCGCTTTTTTTTAGGGCGTTGCTTAATAATGGAATGATTTTAAGAGTTTTCTGGAATGGACATGTTGGTGGAATGGGCATCTTGCGTGGAACTGGCATCTTGGTAGAACTGGCATCTTGCCAGTTTCATGCTTATTTTCGAGCGGGCAGGATGCCCACATATTTTCGAGCGGGCAGGATGCCCACTCTACTCCTATTCATTCGAAGATTCAGCAACGCCGAATTTTTTCTTATTCCCTATTCCCTAGTGATCCAACCAAACCGCTAAATCCGTTGCTGTCTCAAAATCCAACAACGCTTCACTCAATTCCTCCAATCGAGTAATGGATAATCCCTCAATCTGCTGTTGGAGCCCAGGCTCAAGTAAACCTAACCTCAGGGTTAGCTGACGCATCACAATTAATACCGCTTCCTGCTGCTTTCCTCGGTCGAGTCCCTGCTGGAGTCCCTGCTGGAGTCCCTGCTGGATTCCCTGCTGGATTCCCTTCTGGACTCCCTTTTGGATAATATCTTGATAGGTGACTGATTCTTCCATAACTTCCTCCCTCAACAATCGACGCACTAAATTTTTGTCAAACCGTAAACCAGCCAGCACATCCACACAGGCTGCTAAGTTTCCTCGTAATGGTTTTTCTTCAATTTTATCCACTTCAGCAACCACTTGCTCCAACAATAGATTAGGCCGATTACTCCTAGCTAGAGTTGCCAAGGGTAACAAAGCCCGATTGGCTAACAGTGGTAATGGGTCTTGCTCCCACAAGCGAATTACTCGATAACGATGCCAGGTATTAGTATCCCTAAACTCGTTATTGAATACCATCTGTGAGGTCGTAGACTTTAGAAAAATCACCACCTGTTCAATCGGACATCGGTATTTGCGCTGTAGCCTGACCCAATAGTCCAACATCCGAAATGGTAATGGTGGCTCAGATTGAGGTAAGGTTTGAAATTCTAGGTGCAGAATTTGGTTTGTACTTTGGAGTAAAGTCAGAGCATCAGCTTGAATGGGTTCAGCACTTAATTCGGTTTTAAGTACCTGAATATCATCAGGTTCCTCACCCAATAGCCACTGAAAAAACTCTGATGGATATTCTTCTGCTAGGTATTTGCAGATATTATCGTAGGCCAAGGCAAATTGTTCAAAGTTAACACTATCTCAGACAGCGATGCAGCGCGGTCTTGGGGGTTTCCCCCATGAGCGACTGCATCAAGACAGTGTAGTGAATCTG
Organism: Moorena sp. SIO4E2; assembly: GCF_010671945.1. Classification (NCBI taxonomy): domain Bacteria; kingdom Bacillati; phylum Cyanobacteriota; class Cyanophyceae; order Coleofasciculales; family Coleofasciculaceae; genus Moorena; species Moorena sp. SIO4E2. The sequence continues at coordinate 5,742 of NZ_JAAHIE010000240.1, read as the reverse complement.
AGCTAAAAAATTGATCGCACCTGGATCTTGTTTATTTATTCAAGTTATGATACCGGAGTATTTCTGATTGACAGAATACCTTTAGATAAGATCTAAATCAGAAGGGTGCATCTCATTAAAGGTGTTTGACCTGGTGCCTGGAACAGGCATCTTGGTGGAACAGGCATCTTGCCTGTTTCCAGATCCACTGCTCCCTGTTCCCAGATCCGCTGTTCCCTACTCCCTATTCCCTACTCCCTACTCCCTACTCCCTACTCCCTATTCCCTTTGCTATTAGCTGAATGAGCATCCTAGAGTTAGAGTCTACTCTCAATCGTTATGAAGCTGCCCTGACCGCCCTTGAAAAAACTGACAATAATCCATCTCCTGAAGCCATTCTTCGTGTCCTGATTGCTCGCAATATTGTTCAGGAAAAATTTGCTGATATTGCCCACATTTCTAAAGATAAACTGATTAAACTGATTGAGTTAGATAGCAGATTGAAAAAGCAGGCTGGTTTGATTACTCAGACTGTGCAATTAACTAATTGGCGGACTAGCTTTCATCCCCCACAAGACTACTGGTGGTGGTTTCTACAAGCACCTACTCATCGCTTAGACCGTTTCGACTGGCTGTGGAATGCACTGACAGTTACTTCTTTAACGGCATCGGTGAGTCTAGTGGTAGATATTTCCTCCCGTTTTTTAAGTACTAGTCCGGGTTTTATAGGTTCTTTTGCGGTGATTTCCCAGAGTGCATTGACCTTGTTGACAGCTGGGGGGGTTTTAACCAAAGCTGGTCGTACAGGTGTTGAAGAAATTCTATCGGGATTAGGGATTAAAAAATATCTTTGGCAAGAAGTAAAATTGGGACTATCGGTGGTACTTTTAGTTTCGTTAATTGGCTTTCGAGGATCTTTGCCCTTGATTTCGGACTGCTTTAATAAATGGGGTTTCGACAAATATGATAATAAAGGAGACTGGTCAAGTGCTCAGTCTAATTATGAACGAGCATTGAGTCTCAATCCAGATAATGCCGAAGCGCACTACAATTTGGGTCGTCTTTATGAAGATTTACAGGAGTTGGATAAGGCGCGAACTCAGTATAGGTTAGCGGTAGAGGGGGGTTTAGATGCTGCTTATAATGAATTGGTGCGGTTGTATATTCAAGATAAAAACTATTCCCAAGCGGTATCTTTACTTTTGAAGGGGTTAGATACTGTGCCAGAAGCAGAAACGGGAACTCAATATGCATTATTGAAAAACTTAGGCTGGGCTAGGTTGAAGCAAGAACGCTATGCCGAAGCCGAAACCTACCTCAGAGATGCTATTGAACTAGACAAAACCTTTACGCGAACTCCGGCAGCGGCTCACTGTTTATTAGCGCAAGTCATTGAAAACAAACCAGAAAAAGATCCAGACAATGCCTTGGCAGAATGGAAAATTTGTTTACGCTATACTGATATCCGTAACCCTGATGAAGATATCTGGGTTGGGATGGCTCGTGAACGTATAGATGCTCAAGTAGGTGTTAAAGATAAGACTAGTGAATCGACTAAGTAAGCTGATTTGCTCTGCCCCGATCTTGACCATAGTTATGATTATGTTGGGAAGCCTGGTGAGTAAGCCAGTACTGGCAGGGCATTGGATTTTTAAAACCACGGGTAGAGTTGAGCTAGAACGGGAGGGATGGTCACGTTTCCATCCAGTGCCTAACTATACCACGATAAATCCAGGGGATCTGCTGAGACCACCATCGGGGGTTAGGGTTAAACTATTTTGTGATCATGGTAAAACTCACTCTGTACCTGCTGGGGTAACAACAGGCATTAATGGCATATGTCCACCACCGCGAATTAAAAGCTCCAGGAGAATTGTCAGAGCACGTCCGGTAAGCTCCTCTATTCCCTACATTATCAGCCCACGGGCAACTCGTTTACTGACTGACAAGCCCACTCTAAGCTGGCATGATGCCACCGATGCTAGCAGTTTCATGGTAACAGTGAGAGGGCGAGGCTTGAATTGGACTGAGGAATTTAGTCGAGAGCAGGTTTGTCAACAGGGTATTTGTCAGGTTGTTTATCCAGGAAGTAAGCCACTAAAACCTGGAGTTAGTTATAAGTTGGTCGTCGAGACTGATAGAAATCGTGCCTCTACAGAAGATAGCACTGGAGGACTAGGATTTACGCGGATTAAGTCAGATCAAGCTAGAGAAATTCAGGTTATTGCTCGGCGGATTCAGGAACAGAATCTACCAAAGGAGTTCAAGCCCTTAGCTCTAGCTGAACTCTATGCTGACTACGATTTAACGGCTGAGGCCATTGAAATCCTGGAAGGACAAGAAAACGATCAAAAAATAGCACCGATTTATCGCTTACTGGGTGATTTGTATAAACGGATAGGACTAGTTGTGGAAGCTAAGGGTCCTTATTCAAAGGCAGTAGAACTGACCACAGCAACTGAGCATTGGGAAGAACTAGCAGCAGCCAAAGCTGGATTAGGGGAGGTTCAGTATGCTCGTGGGAATCGGCAAGAAGGAGTGAGTTTGTTAGAACAAGCGAAGGCAATCTATGAACAGTTTGGGGACCGAAAACGGGTAGGGGAATTAGAAAAGCAACTGTCAGAGTTAAAGTAAGATTTGAGATTCCCTAGGGATTAACACTGGCTATACCAATCCTAAATGAATTGTGATATGTTTTGCGGCCATATTACCTACTCCCTACTCCCTGCTCCGAAGCTCCCTAAAACCCAGATATTTTTACCTCACTCGTTCTGAGAATTGCTAGATATGATTCAAACTATACCAGCCAGAGAAATTACTCTATACGAATTAGAAACAAAATTTGGGATTCACTTAGTTGAGGATAACGAATTTTTTCGAGAGTGGCAAGATGATTTGCCAGAAATTACTGCTACGGAAAAAGAAAGATTAGACCGAGTCAAGGTTAGTTATACAAATTTAACGAAATATCCTCCTCTGTTAGAAAACACCGTCAAAATGGTTGTGCTCTCTCCCTTGTTAGATTTAGCAGGGTTATACTTGCCTCCTTTTCACATCAAGTCAGAGAAGTCTGTAGAAATTGCCGAAGAAGACCGGGGAGTTATCGTCAGAGGAAATATCGATGTATTGGTGTTATGGGAGCAGTTTTTGGTAGTGGTTATTGAATCCAAGAAAGTGGCCTTTTCTTTGGAAGTGGGTAAACCCCAACTCCTGGCTTATATGCTGTCAAATCCCTATCCTGAAAAACCGGTTTATGGACTGATTACGAATGGCAGTAGCTTCAGGTTTATCAAATTAGTTAAAGGCGAAATAACTCAGTACGCTGTCTCTAAATTGTTTGATATTTTCAATCCAGGAAATGAGCTGTATAGCGTTCTAAGGGTACTGAAGGGTTTGGGTCAATTGGCAATTAACCAGGAATAATGGTGATTTGTGATGAGGGATAGGAGTTTACCGCCAATAGTTCTACATTACCTGGGAGTTCGTCTGTTGATGGTAACCCTGGTTCCTGCTATCTTCTCTGCTACTGTAACTGTGCCACTGATGGCTCAATCGAGCTGGGCACAGACTCAAAACTCCCAGGAAGAAGCCACCCCCTCAGACTTACTTCAGGCTAAAGCTGACCAACTGTTTGAGCAAGGAATTGAACAATACCAGTCAATATAAAGCTGCCCTCCAGTCCTGGCAAGAAGCCCTAGGCATTTATCGCGAACTGGAAGACCGCCACGGGGAAGCCAACTCCCTCAACAATCTCGGGCTTGCTTAGGATAGCCTAGGGCAATACCGCAAAGCGATTGAGTTTCATCAGCAGTCTTTATCCGATACTTTTTAGCTACCAAAACCTACCAAAGGCAAATTCTGGCTCGCCAATGCAAGATGCAATAGCATCCAGGGGGTATCTCCGCGCTTCTCTGACGGAATATCCCGCGAGCGCCATAAAAATGTCAAAAAAGTCTAACACCGGGATAGAGAGCGCAACTACTAAACCCTTGGTTTTCGGCTTTAATTTAAGTTACATAATAATCCCTGTCGGTGTTAACCTAATTTAAGTTTAACAAATAATAAGAGTTTTTGGTAGAGTCTGCGATATTTTCTCTAGCTGTTTACTAACTCTCCGCAACCGTCCCAAAAACCAGTGGGATCACGAAACGATTGCCGAAACCGAAAACAACCGAACTGCTCTGCGAAAAGACTACCAGGACTTGCTGGTTCAATTAAAAGTCCAAAACCCTGAAATCGCTAGCTTAAAAACTGTAGAAGTTGCCTCCCTCCCTGAAATCCAAGGCTTGCTGGATAGCGATACTACCCTAGTCGAGTACTTTGTCACGGATGAACGCACCCTAGCCTTCATTATCACCCGCAACAGCTTCCACACTGTCCCCCTCAATGTCACTCGCCAACAACTGACCGAAGAACTGACACTTTTCCAAGACTTTGCTGACTTAGATCAACCCCATCCCCTAGAACTTAAAAACCTGCACGACTGGCTAATTGTACCCCTCCAGCCCCATCTCAACACCACCACTATCACCATTGTTCCCCACGGTATCCTGCACTATCTTCCCTTTGCTGCCCTCACTGACGGCAAGGAGTACCTCAGTGACAACTACGCCCTATTGTCCCTGCCCAGTGCTAGCATCCTGCGCTACTTACCCGACAAGGGCAAATCAACCACAGGCAGTCTTCTCGCCCTGGGAGATCCCACCATTCCTGGACTTTCCCCCTTAAATCATGCTCAAAAAGAAGTAGAGACCATTGCCAAGCTCTTCCAGACCAAAGCCCTGGTGGGGAAAGCGGCTACCGAAACCGCTCTCCGCTCTAGGGCTTGTAACAGTTTCCGAAAATATTCATATACCTCCCACAATCTCCCAGAATGTGTGTTAGATTAAAAACATGGCACTCATTCCACTCCGTAAGGCGGTCGAACTTACGGGACTCTCCAAAAATACACTAAGAAAGTACGCGGACGATGGAACGATTAGATGCGAGAAAACGCCAGGCGGAACAAGATTGTTTGACGTCGAAAGCCTGCTCACTTTCGGGAACAGTTCGTCAAGCTCTCGATCAGATCATTTTACAATTTGCTACTGTCGAGTCAGTTCCACTAAACAAAAAGACGACCTCGCCAGACAAATCGCCTACATGCACTCCCTTTTCCCGCAAGCCGAAATCATTAAAGACATCGGCTCAGGACTCAACTACAAAAGGAAAGGGCTTCGATCCATATTGGAACGAGTTGTGCGTGGAGATCAGCTCACGATTGTTGTTGCCTGTAGAGACAGACTTACACGATTTGGGTTTGAACTCATTGAGTACTTGGTTAGAAGTTACCGTAAGAGTAGTGCAGCCTTTATAGTTGGTAAATTATGCAGCATAGGGTAAAGGTTTTGTAGTAAGGCTGCACTACTCTAAGGTTTCATCTCCGGTCGGCATCAACGGTGGAAAAATCTTGGTTCTCGACCAGCCTGAAAGTTGTCCAGAATCAGAACTTACCGCAGATCTTCTCTCCATCATTCACGTCTTCTCTTGCCGTGTCCACGGACTCAGAAAGTACGGGTCAAAAATCAAAAAAGATCCGGATATTCCTCAATGCTGAACAGCGATATACTGTTCGTAAGTGGTTTGGAGTTTCCCGTTATGTTTTCAACAAAACCGTCAAGATTCTTGAAGATGGTGAGACTAAAGCTAACTGGAAAGCCATCAAGACCGACATTCTGAATAGCTTACCAGAGTGGTGTAAGGCAGTACCTTATCAAATCAAAT
>NZ_JAAHIE010000024.1:0-35644 GCF_010671945.1 Moorena sp. SIO4E2 | reverse complement strand
ATCGGCAGAGGTTTTAATGTTGTGAGAAATTATCGGAAAATACTGCTCAGTTCTGAGTGCTGAGTTTTCAGTAGAGGAAATGTGGGATCGCAGTTGAATGGTCATGGGGGTTAACTCTTAATGCTAATATTTCTTCAAAGATGCTCTTAGCTCCTAACCAGAAAATGCCGGAGATACACATATAATTCTTGTCTCATTCTCGATTGGTAGGTCGTATTGACAATTTATGACCTATCTTTTTTTACCATAATTCGCTCAATTTAATATATATCAAGGGTTACAGGCCGCTTGTCGCCCCCCCAGGAAATAAATAGACATTTATTGACTTGACAAAGCTGAATTAAACAAGTAGGAATATAGCAATTCATACCGATTAGTAAAGGCCGAGCACGGACTGATCAGCTTTGCAATCGGTTAATAGTCTTTATTATGGTTATGTAGCCTCTTATTACGATCTAAGATTCATCAAAAAAAGAATTATGACAAAATAGCCAAGTACGGGCAATATCATCTAATCTTCTTAAACCACGCCAAAGAGTTTTAACTCCAGGAGCGCCATCAGATTTTCGCCCCAAGAAACCTCCCAATTGTGCAATCCAACCAATAACTTCTCCTAAAGTAGGAGGACGAGTAAAGGGATATTTTTTTTCATGAATAGTAGCGTAAAGAGCTTGCCATTCATAAGGTTCTAAAACTACAGAACAATCCGTTTCAGGATAACAACGAGCTTGATACGTAAGCCAAAGTAAACGCCAAGCCACAATCGAGTAAGGCGGCCATTGCCATCTCTAAACGTCGAGCAGTTTTTAATTGAAGTTTTTCCAAACCACAACCACTTTTTAGAGTATAGTGATAACGTTCGATTAGCCAACGATAACTATACCATTTAACATAACGAATTACCTGGGAGCAATTACTAATTGGTAAATTAGTCAGTAACAACCAACTAATTGGCTCTTCTGACAATGGTGGGTCTTCTTCTACCGCTAAAATGACTTGTAAGTTGATGGCTGATAAGTGTTTTGGCCATGGACGATTTTGAGGCGCTTTAATAGTTAAACTGGTAAACCTAATAGTTAATTTAGCACGACGAGCTTTCCGATTTAAATTGCGTTTTAATTCTACAATTAGTTCTCCCTGAGGCTGAACTTCTTCTAGGGCTTCTTTTAAGTGTTGATCAGAGTCCATTAAACATCTGTTTTGAGTAGCTCTAATCAAGAAAGCTGACTCCAAACTACTACAGGCAGCAAATAAATCCTAAAAATCGGCTTCTCTATCGGCAATAGTCACGACTTTTTGACCAGAAGTAATTAACTCTTTTGTTGCCCTTAACCCCAATAACCATTTATTACTTTCCTTGGAATTAGTTGGTTTTTGATGACGGGTTGACGCTTTTCCTAATTCTAATATGTCTCTTGCCCATACTTGTTGGTTTATCAGTCCTAAGGGAATTCCTTCTGTGGTCACTGCTATAGCGGTGCGACCCCGGCGAGGTTCCCTCGCCTAGGGAACGCGCACCAAGAGAGTCGAGTGTACTTTCAAACCCTGTGAATATTTACTATCAAGATATCCCATTCCTTGAGTAGCTGGATGATTAGTATAATTGAATTCTGTTGTATCCTGAATAGCTAAGATCCAATCCTGTTCTGTAATTATTTTTAGAGTCGAATCGATGTGAGCTTGTCTAATCTGTTCTGGTTTTATATATGGGGAGTCCCAAAAGTCATAAGTGGCTTTGGTGGCTGCCCAAGTCCCACAGGCTTCTGGCACAGTTGCTGACGGTTTTTTAGATAGATTATCTACGATTAGGATTAATCTTTTGGTTCGTCGAACATCTCCCAATTGAGCATTTTTTAATTCGGCTGTAGCCCACCCTGACATCAGCTTGCTCCTATACATTGGCTTTCATATTCTAATATGAAGAGAGGATCAATTTCCTGATATCTACCCCGATCAAAACACCCGAGGGTACCCTGATCATCAAAATTATCTCCTGATCAATATCAACTAAATTAACATGATTCCCCCAAAATCCCCTCTAACTATCACGATTTTTCGCTCCTTTTTGGCAAAAGGCTTTCCCTATACAAACTGAGCGAGAACGTGGGACGTCAAGTTTTTTGATCACATTATACTAAATCCTGTTCCCATACCCCCCTTATCCAAACAGCTATAGATTTCTCGAATAAAAGGATTTGGTCGATTTTTTATAAAGGGGGTGTGGCCAGCGGATTTGTTATGAATCATATAAAGTGATTTTTGTCAAGTTTTTTGTAAAGAAATATGTTTATAAAGCATAGCTTAAAAAAGGGGGGAATTAGATTGAAAAGTCCCCCTTATTAAGGGTGATTTAGGGGGAGCATCCCATTTTGGAAACAATATTACCCAAAGCAACGATATTTCAAGGGTTTCAGCCCCCTAAAAAGAGCTAACGTGCCAAATTGGGATGCTCCCGATTTAGGGGGATCTGAATCAGGGGTTAACAAAATTGACATGCACCCTTTTCAGACTTCCCAAACTTCCTGTTTCTTAAGATTCTTCGTCTATAGACTCGCCGTCTATAAACTCGCCGTCCATAGGGTCTCCTAAATCGAAGATAATAATAAATTTTTCATCAGGCATCAGCCGTTTAAGAGCCTGCAAGTGACCCTCAGCATCCGATCGGTTGCGGAAACGACGAACAACCATCCGCTGCATATTCGGCAATAGACGAATGAGCGCCCATGGATATAGGCGTTGAGAGTACGACATAAAATATTAGGTATCTCCTTAACTGGGGCTCCAGAGCCAGCCTGTAGCCGAGAGAAACTGTCGGCTGGCTCTTACCGTGGAACGTTTTCGCGTCCACGGTATTTTTATACTAACACAAATAATCTTTCATTATAACATATTTTGAAAATTTTTGTAACAAATGTTGGGAATAGGGAATAGGGAATCGGGAGTCGGGAGTCGGGAATCGGGAATCGGGAATCGGGAGTCGGGAGTCGGGAGTCGGGAATCGGGAGTGGAAAAAAATCCTGTGTACCTCACTTGTGATCAGAATTGCTATCCGTAGTGAGATTAAGTAGTGGGATGGGACCTTGGAGCCGGGACGAACCCATTTCTCGACCACAGCTATATGCGATGCAAAGAGCCGCTGCGCGATAAGAGCCGCTACGCGATCCAAAGAGCCGCTGCGCGATTGGCCGTAGGCCACGCTACGCGATGCTCGGTACGAGCCGCTGCGCGAACGCATCCACCAACCGTATCCTAAACTCTTCCGTTAATTCCCGATTCCCAATTCTGAATTCTAAATTCTAAATTCTAAATTCCCTCAAGTTGTCAATTTTCCTTTTATACCTTTAACTAGTATTATCGGAATAGTTAAAACTGAGTCCACTGATGAACAAGTGCGTTGGAACTACTGAAGCAGCATCTCTATTAGGAATTTCCTCTCGACGATTGCGCCAACTCCTAGAGAAGGGTCGGGTCCGGGGTGCGTATAAAAGCGGGAAATTCTGGATTATTCCTCTGTTCAACCATTTGCCACAAATTACTAAAGGTAATCGTGGACCGAAGGGCAAATGGCGCACTAGTCGTACAACCGCTTTAGCGAAGATTAATGTCAATCGCAATCACATTGGCTCGAATATCAAGAAAAGCCCCAAAGACCGGAAGCCAGTGATTTCAGTTAAACGAAAGGGCACTAATCTCTACGGTAATGAGGTGGAAATCCTTGGTCCTTGTAAGATTGTTTATCAGCCGGATAATCCCCTTGATTGTGGTGCTCGTTTGTGGATCGAAACCTTCAGTGATATTCACTTTATTTCTTGATGCAGTCGCTCATGGGGGAAACCCCCAAGACCGCGCTGCATCGCTGGTGGTAGTTTTCCGGCTATTAACTAAGTCGGTCAAGGCTTTGCGACTATTCCAAATTATCTATTTCATTATTTAGTTATTGTAGGGTGGGCAAATGACAGAATTCCCGATTAAATGGTGATTGGCTTGGTATTTGCCCACCCTACTCCACGGTTTTAGTAATTAAAATTTAAAAATTAAAAATTAAAAATAAAGTAGCTTGTAGGGTGGGCAAATCGACCCGATTCGAGATATTGTTGTCAGAGGATCAGCATTTGCCCACCAAACCCCACAGCCGCTCAGGGAAGGTGGGCAAATCGACCCGATTCGAGATATTGTTGTCAGAGGGTCAGCATTTGCCCACCAAACCCCACAGCCGCTCAGGGAAGGTGGGCAAATCGACCCGATTCGAGATATTGTTGTCAGAGGGTCAGCATTTGCCCACCCTACTACCTCCCGATTCCCGATTCCCGATTCCCGATTCCCGATTCCCGATTCCCGATTCCCGATTCCCATTAACTCCCCACAACTAAAACCAGCCTTCTATCTCTTCGTTTGTCAACATTTTCTTCAACTTTTGATATTCCCGTTTTGTTGCTTCATAGATATGTTCCATGTTCACGGCTTCATCGGCTGCGGCGGCAAAAAAAGCGGCATTTAGGGCAATATTGCGAATATTTCCACCAGCTACTTTGAGTTGACCGAGTTTCTGGTAATTTAAGTTTTGGGTTGGTGTCTGGGGAGGAAAAATCCGCTGCCAAATTTGGGTACGGATTTCGGGTCCGGGAAAAGGAAAGGAGACCACAAAGCGAATCCGGCGCTCAAAGGCACTATCGAGAGCGCTTTGGAAATTGGTGGTCAATATAGCTAACCCACGATATGCTTCCATTCGTTGCAGCAAATAGCTGACTTCGATGTTAGCGTTGCGGTCGTGACTGTCTTTAACTTGGGTACGCTTACCAAACAGGGCATCCGCTTCGTCAAACAGAAGAATAGCACTTCCGGTTTCAGCAGCATCAAAGATCCGCCGCAGATTCTTTTCGGTCTCACCAATATATTTACTGACTACTCGACTTAGGTCGATGCGATAAAGTGAGAGGCGAAATTCGTTGGCTAATACCTCTGCTGCCATGGTTTTACCAGTTCCGCTAGCACCGTAAAATAGGGCGCTGATGCCCAAACCCCGATGGCCTTTTTGGGCGAAACCCCATTCCTGATAGACTTTATACTTGTATCTGAGATGAGTGGCAATATCCCCAATAAGCAGCCGTTGTGGGGTAGGTAAAACCAGATCGTCCCAGGTAGCCGTAGCATTTATCGGTTGCGCTAAGTGTTCTAATTGATTACGGCTGATTTGGCGGCATAAATCCCATAATTGAGTGGGTTGGTGGGTTTCGTCTCTGAGATTTTTGCCCCCATTATCCGAGATCCCCCTTCCGTCCCCCTTAAAAAGGGGGAAACCAGAGGAGGCTTCGCTGTTTGTTCTTTGGGGACTTTGAAATCTGTTTTCCCCAGGTTCCCCTCCTGGGAGGGGGTAGGGGTGGGTTAGGGCGCTAGGGGGGCTAGATCCGGGATTTTGTGGGAATTTTGAATTTTGAATTTTGAATTGATCACAGGCGGCTTGAATACTAGCACTACTGAGGTTAAACTGTACGGCGATGCGCTCTATTTGACCGTTAAGTTCTGCTGCAGCTGACCCTATATGGCTTTCCCACAGGTCATATTGTTCCTGGTGGCTCAATGGGGGGATGTCTAGGTTAACAACAGTCCGCTTACAGTCAATTTTTCGGTGATTGCAGCTGAGGATTAAACGAGTATTGTTACTATCAATAAATTGGCTCAGAGCATACTGCCGCCCTGGCTCCGTAAAATTATAACTATCGCAGTCAATAAACAGGACACTATTGCTAAGTATTGCTTCCCTTTGCCAACGCTTCGCGAGTTGGTAGACCAACTGGGGCTTGGTGGTCAGAGCGGCAGGGTCGAGAGTATGTAACTTTAACCCCAAACCCTGACAAGTGGCGGAGGCAATTTGGTATTTAGTGCTACGGTCCGAGCCAGATAATTGCACCACGGGATAGCTATTTATCCCCTCGCTGCCAGACCAAATGGTGATCAATTGCGACCCTATACTTAACTGAGAGCTAGGCATTATAAGAGGGTTGGTCTGAGGCGGTTGGGGAGTGATATTGCCTGCTAATTGCTGGTCTATGGCATTTTCTCCTAACAGAAAGCAGAGGATACGCTGGTCAATTATTAGGGGGGACTTGGTTAGGCTCAATCCAGGTTCAATCTGGAGCAGTTGCCAGTATTGTAAAGGGCTTTGGGGAGAAAGGACATGCCAACTGGGTCCGGGCAGGGCGTCTTGAGCTAAACTTATTGTAGGATAGTTTTTGTGAGGATGATTTTTTTGGGCAATGGCCACCAAAGACTGGAACATAGGTTCTATTTCCTGGCCCACGCACATTAGCAGGATATCCCTTTCAATTGGGGTTAGATTGAAAAGGATACAAAGTTCAGCCAGGGCCGAAGTATCGTCAACAAATTCAGTTACGATTTGTTGATTTATTTTACCTTCTATGTATTTTTCTAAATAGTTACGAACTCGATCGATTTCTTGTAACAGAGATCTAATATTAGAGTGATACCAGTTGGTTTGAGAAAGGGGTGCCATGTCGCGCTCCTGGAAGACGGATGGATCGACTGATCTGGTTTTATTCAAGGGTACTTGGTAAAAGGAAATAGCTATGCGCACTACTCATACCTATAAACCGAAATATTCTCACTCTACTTCAGTGTCATTAGAACAAAAAAAGAAAGACTCCAGAGGGAAAGGTTATAGAGAAATTTTGGAAGCAGAGGAAAGGGAGTGGAACGCGGAAGAGGCGGTCGGGGAATGGGGAAGTATCAGTGCGAAGGTGATGCGCACCTTAGAATCAGGACAATACCAGCCGGAAACGGGAAGGAGAGAGATGGGGCTGCAAGCCAAGTTTTCTTTTGGACAGCCGGGACAAAGTTGCAGGCTTGGGGCGAATCAAGGTGGGCAAATGGAAGTGCAGCGGAAAAGGAATATGGTGCAGCGAGCAGCACAACCGTTGACGGGGGATTCGTTGACATATGGCGAAAGCATGAGGGAACTGAGTAGCAAAAAAGAAAACAAAACTGGCTTGCCTGATCGCCTCAAGGCTGGAATTGAGAACCTATCTGGCTATTCGATGGATGATGTGAGGGTTCATTACAACTCGGAGAAACCGGCACAGTTGCAGGCATTGGCGTATGCACAGGGGACGGATATTCATGTTGGGCCGGGGCAGGAGAAGCATTTGGCCCATGAGGCATGGCATGTGGTGCAGCAGAAGCAGGGAAGGGTTCGGTCAACCCGTATTGAAAAAGGAGTACTGATAAATGACCAACCGACCCTTGAGAGAGAAGCAATCAATGTTTGCGAAAGCTGTAATCGGGGTGCTGCAGTACAAGGAAAGTTGGAGTTTTCAGAGTTAAAAGGAGCACAGGAGAGGGAGAAAAAGGGAAACTTTCGAGACCCAGGAAGCCGGATCACACAATTAGCGAAATACAATGTAATTAATAACGTACCCGAACAGAATTTGGCAACCAGGAGCGGTCTGGGTGATGCAGAAAAGATGGAAATAGCCAATTTGCGTGCGAAAAGGCAAAGTGAAGGGAAGTCACCAACAATAAGACAAGTATTTAAAAAAGGGACGTTGGCCTATTGGCACCAGATCAAAGGGATAGACAATAGAGAATACAACTTCCTGGTTGAATGGCAACTGGCGTTGCATTTGGATGCGGCCGGACCAAAGCACTTAGAATATGAGACCCCACACCTGCAAGCAGTGAATAAATTAGATGGGGAGATAGTAGGAGGAACAGAGACGGATAATACAAAGGCATATGTAACGCTCAGTTATGAGCATTTCACAGAAAAAAATAGGGAAACTGGTGACTACGGGGCACCGGTGCTCGTGCTGAAAGAAATGGTTTGGGCGTTTCACACAAGAGGCCACAATGCAGTTGAACCGCCAATACAAATGGTGTTGCAGGCATTGAAAGATGGAAAGATGAAGGAAGAGTTAGCCAGACGGACAAGAGATTTCCTATACCCATGGTCGTTAGGCTTAGCAAGGGAGTGGGTGGATAAAAATGGACCAAATGCATTATTGAAGCACGATTTCGAGCCGGAGGATTTATTTTGATAATTGCTCAATAACCGCAGTGGGTAAAAAGAGAGAGGAAAGGGAGTATGCCCCCAAGTCGTAAATGAATCCGAAAAAGCCAAGGTATGCGCATGAAAATCTCTGTGCAAGTGCGATCGCTGATCTAGTAGGGTGGGCAAATGGACATGATTCGAGATGAAATTGCCAAACTCTCAGAATTTGCCCACCCTACCCTAGGTCATGGGTACGCCTCTGTGGTTGGTTGGGTAAAAGCCATGTAATGCACCAACCCAAAACCAAACAGACTCACCCCATCCACCCCACTTCTAACCCACCGCCACCAATGGTTAAGGTAAGTCTCCGTAACCTCATCCGCACCTTGCTCGTAAAGCCGAGCCACCTTATCCACCATGCGTTCCACCGTCTTTTTCGCCACCCCCAACCCAATCAATTCAAAATTCAAAATAAGGCCAATTCAAAATTATGAGTTCAAAATTCAAAATGCTTTTGAATTTATAATTTCGGCTCTCCTAAGGTTGCTATGCTGAGGGGGTTAAGCTAATTTAAACTACTAATTTAGTATAATCAGTCTAGGAGAGCCCTAATTTCTAATTTTGAATTTTGAATTTTGAATTTTGAATTTTGAATTTTGAATTTTGAATTGGCCTTTCGTTTGGTTTTGACAACGATTGCTGCAATTATCTTAATAATAGCAATTCTACGACTTGTGAGGTACAAATTTTTGGGTTTTAGGGAGCAGCGATGCAGCGCGGTCTTGGGGGTTTCCCCCATGAGCGACTGCATCAAGACGGGAGCAGGGAGCAGGGAAGAGGGAAGAGGAACCCACCCCTAACCCCTCCCAGGAAGGGAAGTGAGGGAAGAGGGCAAAAATAATGTGTACCTCATAGCTACGATAAACGCTATATTAATCGCGCTCGTAACACCAATGATGTAGACATATTATTATATCAGTAGTAGGGTGGGCAAATGGACATGACACAAAGATGAAATTGCCTTTCCCTACATAATTTGCCCACCCTACTGTAAGCAACTCTAGTCTGGGGCGTTAGGGTCTGGTAACTTATTGCCGTTGTATGGAGGTTTACATTACATGAAAAAGCCCGGCTTGTGGATTGGAATGGCTATCATTATCTGCACATATATCTGGCAGCACTACGTTTACGTAGTAAATCAAGAAAGGAACGAACCCATCATCAAGAAGCAAAGTGACCATGAATGAATAACCGAAAATCGGAGAAGAAGCGGTGCAAGGGTCGATGCTCTTGGCTCGAAAGCATTATCGATGGCGGACGGGGCAAAGTGCGATCGCTCTTGTAGTAGGGTGGGCAAAGGTCGATGATTGGTGGACATATGTATTACATTGATTATATGCCCACCCTACGCCACAATCATAATTTGCCCACCCTACTCCCTGTTGATTTTGATCAAATAGTAGGGTGGGCAAATGGACATGATTGGTATACAAATGGTATTACTTTGATGATTTGCCCACCCTACGCCTGGGAACAGGGAACAGGGAACTATCAACATGTGACATATTATATCAGTAGTAGGGTGGGCAAATGGACATGATTGGTGATCAAATGGTTAATGGTTGATGATTTGCCCACCCTACGCCATGGAGTGCGATCGCACTATAATCTTTGATTTAGCGGTGGGAGGATGTCAAAGTGCTACAATTTCGATCAATACGGTTTCGCAAAAACCACCCATGACTAAATTAATCCAAGAAACCTTTGAGCAGATCGCACAGCTTTCGGAAGAACAACAAAACGCCCTAGCCATTTTTTTACAAAAACACCTCGCGCTTATTTTGCAGCAAGCTGAAAGAGAGAAACGAATTGAAGAGAACACTTATACAATTAACGACTTCAATGAAGAGACCCAACAAGCGATTATAAATATTGAAGAACAAAAAAACTTGACCGTTTGTGCCAATAAAGAATCTCTCTACAATGAACTGGGAATTTAATGCTATCACCTGTTTTTGAAAACCGCTTTAAGAAAGACGTCAAACGGCTACAGAAGCGTGGCAAAAATATGGAAAAGCTTAAATCAGTTATTGATAAATTATTAGAGAGAAAAGAACTAGAACCCAAATACAAAGATCATGCCTTAACAGGAAATTGGAGTGGATACCGAGATTGTCATATCGAACCAGACTGGATTTTAATCTACAAAACCTCAGAAACCAATCTTTTTCTGGTTCGTTCCGGTTCCCATGCAGATTTATTCTAAATGATCATGAATTTGGAAGTGCGATCGCTCTTGTAGGGTGGGCAAATGGACATGATTCGAGATCAAATGGTATTAATATGATTATTTGCCCACCCTACGCCACTGAGTGCGATCGCACTGATGAAATTGCCAAGCTATCAGAATTTGCCGACCCTACCCTACGGAATGCTCGCTTTACCCCCTACTTTATTCGTTACCTCCGCCAACACTTTCAATACCAAAGGTCCTGTGATGCAAGGAAGCAAGAGTAATGGCAAAAGACTTATTTCATGATGTTGTCAAAAATGCCTTAATTAAAGATGGTTGGCAAATTACCGATGATCCGTTTTTTTTGAAAGTAGGCGGAGTAGAATTTTTTATTGATCTGGGTGCCGAAAAGCTAATAGCGGCAGAAAGAAATGGTCAGCGGAAGGCAGTGGTAAATCAAAAGTTTTATTAATCCCTCCTCAATTACAGACTTCCACCTTGCCATTGGTCAATTCATTAACTATCGAGTAGCCTTAAAGGTAAAAGATCCAGAACGACAATTATTTCTGGCGATTCCCGATACCACCTACCGAAGGTTTTTTCAGAAGGAATTTCCTCAAATGGTTATTCAAGATTACCAACTTAAACTATTAAGTTATGACATTGATAATGAGGTAATTGTATCATGGAAAAGCTAGAAAAGCTTCAAACTTATCGCAGTATAATCAAGCAACTACTGAGTCAATATGCCAGTTACAAACCCTCTCATGGTGACATGGAAATTCATAACATTTTTGATACGGAAAACGACCATTATCAAGTAATGGCCATCGGCTGGGACAAGAAAGAAAGAGTTTATGGCTGTTCAGTTCATTTAGAGATTAAAAATGGCAAGATCTGGATTCAGAATAACAATACTGAATGGGATATTGGTCAAGATCTGGTTAATATGAACGTTCCCAAAAATGATATTGTTATTGGGTTTCAGCCACCTTCTATGCGCCAATACTCAGGCTATGGCACAAAGTAAGCATTCAGTAGCGTGGCCGTAGGCCAATCGCTGATCTTGTTTGGTGGGCAAATGGTCTTGGGTTCGAGATGAAATTGCCTTCGGTTTAGTATTTGCCCACCCTACTGTCGTGGGTTGTTTGGTGGGCAAATGGTCTTGGGTTAGAGATGAAATTGCCTTCCGTTTTAGTATTTGCCCACCCTACCCGCTCCGAATGCGATCGCACTTCCGTTTAGAATTTGCCCACCCTACACCACAATCAGTGGATTTTGATAAAATAGTGCGATCGCTCTTGTAGTTGGGTGGGCATTGGTCGATGATAACTGATCAATTGGTCAAACCTTGTACATTTGCCCACCAAACCCCAAGGCGAGCAGTAGGGTGGGCATTGGTCGATGATAACTGATCAATTGGTCAAACCTTGTACATTTGCCCACCAAACCCCAAGGCGAGCAGTAGGGTGGGCATTGGTCGATGATAACTGATCAATTGGTCAAACCTTGTACATTTGCCCACCAAACCCCAAGCATCTGAAGGCGAGCAGCCATTCCCCATTACCCATTACCCATTACCTATTACCTATTACCTATTACCTATCTCCAAAGTAAAAAACCTACCCCTGTGAGCCCCACACTCTTCCCCTGTTCCCTTTTAAAAACTTCTGATGACTTGGATTATTACACCGCTACAGAAAATCTGGAATGCCATCTCTAAGGTATTTACCGCCAAGCTATTTGAATTTGGTGACCAAGCCTTTTCTCTGAGTTTCTTAGGCAAATTCCTGTTTTTATGTATCATCGCTATTATTATCTCCCGTACCATCAAAGCCCTGATTAAACATTGGTTACTGAGCCGTTTCAGGATGGATCGGGGTACTCGCGAAGCCCTCGCTTCTATTATCGGTTACATTCTAACCATCTTAGGGTTTTTAATCGTTCTGCAAACGTCGGGGATTAACCTAAGTTCCTTAGCCATCTTTGCTGGTGCTCTCGGTATTGGCTTTGGAATTGGACTACAAGATCTAGCTAGCAATTTTATCAGTGGTCTGACTATCCTGCTAGATCAACCGATTAAAGTGGGAGACTATATAGAAATAGATAATCTGTCAGGAACTGTGGAAAAAATATCGATTCGCTCTACAGTAGTACGAACCATCCACAACGTTTGTGTGATTATTCCGAATAACAGTTTTGTCCAAAATAATGTCATAAACTGGAGCTACCAAGACCCGACGAGTCGTCTCCAAATTCCCATGAACTTTCCCGATGAATTGGATTCCCTTGTCGTCACAGAGCTGCTGTTAGCGGCTGCCCGCCAAGAACCCCGCGTTTTATCCTCTCCCTCTCCCCAGGTTTGGTTCAAGGGCTATGGAGAGGAAGGAATGGATTTTGAGCTTTTGGTTTGGATCGATCAACCAGCAGAGATCGAAGCAATTAAAAGCGCTTTGTATTATCTGATTGATACGGAATTGCGATCGCGCCAAATCGAACCCGGCCGCCCTGAGCTAAGCTTGCGTATGCACAATCCAGAAACCTTAGTGTCCCTGTTTCGACAATTACAAACCCCCGGGGTGACTAATGGCTCCTCCTCAATCCACAACCAATCAGCTCCAGACAAACCCAAACCCAAGTCTGAATCCCCTTATACCTGGAAGCTGGCGGATCTATTGCGGCAAGTAAGTTATTTTAAAAACTGTAGCGATATGGAACTGCGACATATCATTGAGGAGGGCTATCGGAAAACTCTCCCAGCTGACCAAACCATCTGTCGGGAAAACGATCCAGGGGACTCATTTTATATTATCCTATCTGGAACAGTGGAAGTGTTCGTGGAATCCATTGGAAAACGAGTCGCTACCCGTAAGTCTGGGGAGTTTATCGGGGAGATGTCTCTGCTGATGGGTACTCCCCGTACTGCTACTCTTCGTACCCTAGAAGAGACAATGCTGTTTGTGGTGGATCGAGACAATTTACAAAGTCTATTGGCTAAGCACGAAGCATTAGCTGACCGAATTTCTGAAGAATTATCCAAACGTCAAGAGACATTGGAACGCTTAGGAATAACCGTCAGTTCCACAGAGCAAGACGAAACTCCTTTCGCCGCAGTTCGCAAACGTATTAAATCAATTTTTGGTATTTAAAACCGATAGTTATCATGAATCAACGTAATCAGGATAATCAGTATCTATCACACCCCTCAATTGATGAGTCAGATCAGCTTCCTAGCTCCTTTGTGGAAGCAGTCACTAGGGTGAAAACCTTTGCTCTGTTGGAAATGGAAAAAGAAACGGAGCGAAAACAGCTTTACTATCATACTTGTGACCATGTTAATGGAGTTCAGCGTAGAGCTGATCGGATTTTCCAAGCCATCAGACCCGATTGGGAAGCCGGTCTGGACAATGATATAGCACCAGACTATCTGAGCAGAATCAAACAGTTAATCGATCTGTGCGCCATTGCTCACGATATGGTGCAAGAGTTTCTCCCTCAAATCCAACCCTATACCTCTAGACGGCGAGAAAGTGGTGTGAGCGAAGCCGCTACAATTACTAAGCTTTTGGATTACATCAAAAATCAGAATGAATGGATAAGTAAGCAAACTCCTAACCATCTGGCCTTGTTTACCGATTCAGATTTACAAATCATTACAGAAGCGATTAACGCTACCATTTGTTGGTATGATACTTCAGACAATACAATTTACCAACCTGACCTCTACTCTTATGATAAAAACCTATCTCTGGTAGCTCGGATTATTGCTTTGGCTGATTTAGGCACTTTGGGAATGGAAGGGATTGAAGCATTTAACGAGGAAGGCAGTCTGCTATTTCTAGAAGAAAATCCTGATATTATCCCCATAATTTTGAATCAAGATATTCCTGATTCCGAAGCTATCGATAAACAAACTATTTATGAAAATCTTAGACAACGGCTGCTGAAAAGGACTCGCTTTCAAGTCAATTTTGCTAAGGGACGAATGGCTAGATTGGCTCGTGAACTTAAAGGGTTTACCGCCGAAGCAATTGCAGTTTTAACCCATGATGTTTTTAAGTATTTGAATCCAGCCATAATTAAAGCTATTGAATTCTCAACTCCTACCGCTAATGACACCAATTTTGAGGAATTGATTGAGTTTTTCCAGCTCGATAAGTATCTGAAAAATTAGGTGATATCAGCTTAAAATCAAGAGCAAAAATGCAATCAATGATAGTGTTGCCGAATCACCTAAAAACTCCTAAAATCGATTAAACATGATGGGAGCAGGTCAAATTTCCCGAACAAATGAACTACTTGACAAAACAACAAAAATCCTGTTAGGGAGCCGGTCTTAGTTGCCGAACAGATGAACTATGTACCATTAGAGCAAGCAATTACCCATGAGGGGGCTATAGATAATGTACAAATATTAGGCATAAGTGACATGCTCCCCCTATTACCCATTACCTATTACCCATTACCTATTACCCATCACCCATTACCCATTACCCATTACCCATTACCCATTACCTATTACCTATTACCTATTACCTATTACCTATCTCCAAACTAAAAAACCTACCCTTGTCAGCTACTCCCTACTCCCTACTCCCTACTCCCTACTCCCATTAATCCAGATAGCTTACTTCTTGGTAAACCGCCAAACTCCATCCCAATCCTGTGGCACCCCTTGGGCCATCAACTGATTAATTCGCTCCATATATAAGGCAGCGGTCTTATCCAAAGGATTCACCATTAACACGTGATTAAAATATTCTAAAGCCTTGTCAAATCCTTGAGTGCGATAACACTCTAAACCTTGTTCAAATTCCAGTTGCGTTTTTAACTTCAATTCCCTAACTGCCTCCGTCTCACCATCCAGCACTTCATAGATGGCAAGGGGTTCATTTCTACCTTTAACAATTGCTCGATCTAGAAACCGAATTTGATAGTGATTTGGATTGCTCAATTTCTCTAAGGTTTGCTGGGAAATTAAGAAAGAAACCCCATAGAACTTGGTCAAGCCTTCCAAACGAGCGGTCAAGTTAACATTATCAGAAAAAGCATCCCCCTGCATTCGGAATGTCTCTCCAACCATCCCCACCATCATGTGACCATAGTGGATACCAATCCCTACTTGAATCGGTAAATAACCGTTGGCTTCACGCTTTTGATTGTATTGGTGGACTTTTTTGAGCTTGGCAATTCCAGCACAGACAGCATTATCAGCGCCATCAGGGAAAATTGCCATCATGCCATCCCCAAGAAATTTGACAATAAAGCCATCGTGATTGCGAATTTCAGGACTAACACGCTTAAGATAGGCATTGACGAAGTCAAAGTTTTCCTTTGGTGTCATACTCTCAGAAATGGTAGTAAAGGAGCGAATATCACTGAACATCACCGCCATTTCTTTACTAACGTGGTCGCCTAATTGGACATGAATCACATTGTCTTTGTGCAGAAAATTCAGATATTCAAATGGGAAAAACCGAGCAAAGGAATTTTTTAGGGTTTCCAGAGTTTCATTGGCTTGAGTCAATTCTTGCTCACGGGCTTTTACCGTTTGAACCATTTGCCGGAAAACCCGTGCTAGTCGTCCTAACTCGTCGCTCCGAGCAGCTACTTCCTCCAGATTTTCAGGCTCAAAGGTATCATTTTCCACAGCGGCGGCTGCTACTGTTACCTTTTCTACCTGTTTTATATACTTTGACTGGCGCAGATTTTCAGCTTTAAGCTGCTCTTCAGCTTCGGTTCGTTTCAGGAAGTTAAGATAGGCTTTGGAATGGTAACGAATCCGAGCAATTAGTTCTACCCGATCTGGCAGTTTTACTAAGTAATCATTTGCTCCAAATCCAAAGGCTTTGGCTTTAATTACTGGTTCTTCTTTACTTGAGAGTACAATCAGGGGAATAGGTCTAGTCGGCGAATCCTTAGAGCGCAGAAAACGCACTAACAACAAGCCATCCATCTCCGGCATGACCAAGTCTTGTAGAATGACCGTTGGTTGGTACTCCTTAGCTACTTTTAAGGTTTGAGTTGGATCCTGACAATAGCGGAAGATAATATCCTTTTCCGGAGCCAACATGCGGCGGATGGCTTCGCCGATCATGGGCTGATCATCGATAAGTAGGACTTTAATCGGCTCTTGGGTCACCATTTTATTTGTAATGTCCTTGTCCAGCTTTGGGATACTCTTAAACCGGGATTATTAGGACAAGTCCCTACAAATCGGTTAAGGTAAATTTTATTGTTGCCCAAGTGAGGAGTGGTCAAGCAGCAATCGGAGTTAAGCCTCCCACTCATCTATTTGGGCGCTCCTGAAATCCCGTTCAGGAGTTCCTTAAAAGCCCGAGTCTTACTATGCTTAGAGTCAAGCCATCCAAGCTCAACTGCATCAGCAAGACTCAGTCCCATACCTTTTAAGAAACGCGCGGTACGGCGCAACAATACTGCCTGAACCTCGGCTCTAGAAGAGTACCGAGAAATTTCGAAGTCTATACCCCGATCCAAGATGTTCTTAGCAGCATTGCAGTCAGCCGGCAACACGACCCCATTAAATATGGGTTCGCTGTCCCCACTCCTTTTCCCTAATAGGGTTCCAGTTATGGAGTCAACTGGCGACGTGTAGCTCGGCTGGACTTCTGTTACAAAGGAGCCAGTCCAATCAGCCCATTTTTGTAAAGAGTCTCGCATTTGACCTTTCATCCAGCTATTAAGCTTGCGAGACATGGCCTTGGACTGGCGCTTATTTTTAATTGGTTGTGTTAAATCTTCTGCAAAAACCTTTAATGCCTTTCCTCCAAATAAAGACTTAGAGGCTTGACCAATAACTGATAATATTTCAGTTTGGTCTTTTCTATAACGGCGGTTCTCTGTTTTCCTAGAAAGGTTGTTTTTTAAAATCCTAGCTGACTTAGCCGGGTCTATCTTTTCTAGTTTCCTGTGAATTGCCCAAAGTTTTCCTCTGTTCCGATTCTTAGCGCATATCCGATCTGACTTCTTGGACGCTAACTTACCCAACCCTTTGCCATGAGCTTTCCCTTCTGAATCAAAGAAAGCTTCTGTGTATCCCTTATCTACGCCAACAGAGCGGCGGTCAACTGGGATACACACTTTCCCATGGTCAACTAGGAAGTGAACTTCAAAGCGCTGCACTAATTGGTTGTATATCAGTCTGATTTGCCCTTTTATTTTTCGGTTAGACCTAACTAATATCCTGTTTCTTTTTCCTCTCCTGAGTCCAGCTATTTCTAATTGGTAGGTGTTTCGCGATATACGCTTACACTTATAGCCTCCTTGCTGATAAACTATCTGATTTTTGACCCAAGAATGTCCTCGCTGAAACTCAATCCTTACAAGCCTGTGGAGTAGTGGACTATCTAAAAGAGCTAAGGTCTTCAGCTGCGTGGCATACTCTTTTCTTGTCTTTTGGTTATCTTTTCCAGGAAACTTTTTGTAAATTTTTTTGATTACTGCATCAGCACAAGCTGCCTGTTGAGCCCTAACAGCTTTCGCTACATCACTAACAGTCCATTCCATTAGTTTTGAAGGTAATCCCAGAGACTCAGGAGTTCTGAAAGTTCTAACTTCTGGGTAAGCTTTTTTCCAGTCTAAGCCCCAGTGCTTTATGCTGCCTAGTTTGTGGTAAGACTCAGACCTGACGATTCCTAGCTTTTTCATCGTAGACAACAGCTCAATCTCAACCGACTTTGCCATCCCGACAACCGGGACGACTTGAGTTGAGATCTTTTTGTTGATACCTACTTTTGCTGTCATTGCTTGATCTTTGCTATTTGTGTCTATCTTATAGCTTTTTGTCTGTATTGTCCAGTTTGGTGACAGTAGATTTAATTTCTTTTTCATAGCGACGAAGAAAGTAAAGCTTAGAACTAAAGCAGTGCATTATCGACATAAAATCATCCATCAACTCTTGCTGGGGGGTCTTGTAAGTGTTATTGAGCACCACTATTTGACAGTTATGTAAATGGCAAAACCACTCGACAAAATCGAACCCAAATCTGCACAGTCTGTCTTTGTGAGCCACGACAATAGTTTTGATTTCAGAGTTCGCTACTTTTTCCATTAGCCCAATAAATTTCCGGCGTTTGAAGTTCAATCCGGATCCATATTCTGAATAGCATCGGCAATTTGGGTAGTTCCTGCCCAAATACTCAATCTGGGAATTTAGATCCTCCGATTGAGACTTGGTTGAAACCCTGGCATAAAGGACTACAGGGCGAGTGTCAACGCAAACTATTAGTCGATCTATGGAACTAGCTAGATAGCGGCGGTGACCTCCAGGAGACCTAATGCATTGGATTTTTCCTGCATCTGCCCATCTAGCTAGGGTTTTGGGATTATAACCATATCGTTTTTGAGCTTCGGTTGGAGTAAGATACATATTTGTCCGTATTGTACCGTTACATCCTAATATATCCCGATCTGATTGGGCTTGGTTAAGCGGCTATCAATCAGATCAGGTACAGCATCGATAAATAACTTGGGGTTAGCTAATTTGTTTAGCAGTTTATCAAATTTTGTTCAATACTCTGGGCAAACTGGGAAAACTATGTCATGCCAATTGTGATTAATAGTCAGTTATTGTTAAGAATTATTATAAGAGATCAATGTTGTGCAATAAAAATGATATTGGAATTGAGCTATAGGAATTTACCTAAGGCTTAAAAGCGAATCCTTTGATTAGGGCAGGTGCGATCGCGTCTAGGGGCAAAATTTCCACCGCCGCCTTCAACTCTGCTGCTGCTTTCGGCATCCCATAAACCACGCAACTGCTTTTATCTTGGGCAATAGTATGCCAACCTTTAGAGCGCAACAGTTTTAGCCCTTCAGCTCCATCTCTACCCATGCCAGTTAACAACACAGCCGTGCCCTTGCGCTTCCAGTACTCGGCTAAACTTTTGAAAAAAACATCCACGGAGGGGCGGTAGGGATAATTACTGGGTTTGCTGGTGTAGGTTAACCTCAAATTCGATGTTAAACACAGGTGGTCTTTGGTTCCAGCAATCAATACTTTCCCTACTTCTGGACGGCTACGGTCAGACGCTAGCTGGACTACCAAGGGTGTCTGATTATTCAACCACTGCACTAATCCTGAAGCAAACTGCAGATCCACATGCTGGACAATCACAATTGCTGCACTGAAACTTGCTGGTATGCTGGAGAGAATCGTTGCTAGAGCCTTTGGTCCTCCAGTCGAAGCACCAATTGCGATTAACGGCGGAAGATGGAGTTGGGAATTTCGGGCTGGGGATTTTGAATTTGGGGTGGATTTTCCGATCAGTTTACCAATGGTAGCAATTTTAGTAAGTAGTTCCTGGGCAGCATCTGGGTTACCGCGAGTGCCCAAAACTGGCAGACTGACAGCATCTAAGGCTCCATATCCAAGGGCTTCAAATACTTTCGATGAATTCTGCTGGATGCTAGCGGTTACCACTAAAATCGCACAGGGACAATGTTTCATGATCTGGCGAGTTGCCTCAACCCCATCTATTACTGGCATGGTCAAATTCATCAAAATTAAGTCTGGGAGGTCTTTGGTACATTTGGCAATAGCTTCGGCACCATCACTAGCCACCCAAGCTACTTGATAGTCTTGAACCCCCATCAAGACACGCCGCAGGGTTTCTACTGCCATCATTGAATCATTAACAATTGCTATTTTCATGTCATAAAAATGCTGATTACTTTTTTATAAGGGAGTCGGGAGTCGGGAGTCGGGAGTCGGGAGTCGGGAGTCGGGAGTCGGGAGTAAGCCTAAGAAAATTGAATGTACCTCATAAGTATGATCAACGCTATAGTCTATTTTATTCATTTGTTTTTTCCCACTTATTAATCAAACCTTATTAATTAATAAGCTTGGATTCCAAGTTGACTATTTACAATTAACAAGCAAGCCATCCAAACTAACCAATTAATAATCCCTACTCCCCAATTAAATCAATCACGGCATTTAACAAAGAATCATCATGGAAACTACTCTTGGTTAGATAATAATCTGCGCCAGCTTCCAAACCTTGAATACGGTCTTGTTCCCGGTCTTTATAGGAAATAATAATCACAGGGATTGATTTTAATTTATCATGGCTTTTAATATGGCTGACTAGCTCAATGCCGTTCATGCGGGGCATATCAATATCACTAATAACTAAATCATAAGGGTTGGTACGAACAGCGTTCCAACCATCCATGCCATTAACAGCTATTTCCACCTCATAACCTTGGTTTTCCAGTAACTTACGTTCCATTTGCCGCACGGTAATGGAATCATCAACTACTAGAATTCGTTTCCGCTGTTGGATATCAGTATCATCAGTATCAGCACTGACTTGGTTCAACTGGCGGCTATTGAGTAGATTATCAATGGAGCGCACTAAATCTGACACATCCACAATTAGAATCGGCGAACCGTCTCCCATCAAAGCAGCAGCATTGATATCCTGAACTTTGCCCAGCCTCGGATCTAATGGTCGAACCACCAAATCCCGTTCACCTAAAAATTTATCAACTACTAATCCAAAACGATTCGATTGGTCACTGATGATCACGACTGGTAGGGTTTCATATTTGATATAAGAGTCATCTAACTCCAAGACTTGGTGGGCAGCTACCAGTCCAATGTTTTCATCATTAAGGGTAAAATATTGCCGGTTTTCTACTACAGAAATTTCTTTTTTATCTACCATGAAAATTTGGTCAATTCGTGCTAGCGGAAACGCATAAGGTTCACCATATATATCCACTAATAGGGTACGAATAACTGATAGAGTCAGAGGCAATTGGAAGTGGAAACTCGTTCCTTGTCCTAGCTTAGAGGTAGCTCGCAGGGTGCCACCTACCTCTTGTGCCATACTCTTGGCAATATCTAAACCAACCCCACGACCAGAAATTTCGGTTACCTGCTTAGCAGTAGAAAATCCCGGCAAAAATAGAAACTCCATCAGCTCATGTTCAGCTAGCTGGCTTGCCATCTCTGGGGTGATCATTTTTTTGCGGACAATTTTTTCCCGCAATTTCTCTGGATCTATGCCTTTGCCATCGTCAGCAACAGTAATCGATAACATCCCACCACGATGAACAGCTTCCAGTCGCACTGTGCCTTGGGCTGGTTTCCCCATTGCTACACGCTCTTGGGGAGGTTCAATACCATGGTCTACAGAGTTACGCAAAATATGAGTCAGTGGTGCTTCTAGTTTCTGTAAAATATCTCGATCTACTGCCGTAGATTTGCCAGTAATGTCTAATTTAACTTGTTTATTCAGCTTTCTGGCTATATCCCTAATCATCCGAGGAAAACTCTGTACCCCATCAGCAAAAGGACGCATATGAGACGCAATCACTTCTCGGTAAAGACGATCCGAAAGATTAGCAGTGCGACGAGCATACAGTTCCAGTTCACTCATGCGATCGCCTAAAATTTCTCGACATTCCTGTTCCTTTTGTCGAGCGACTTTCAGATATTCCTCCCCCACTTGATTGACCTGGGATATTGCTAAAGCATCCTGTAATTTTTCCAGGATCTTCGATAATTCCATTTGATGTTTCTTGAGGGTCATCAAAGAATCAGCAAACGGTTGTAGCCAATTCGCCTCCACTAGGGATTCACCAGCTAAACCCATTAAGCTATTTAAGTTTTCAGCACTGACTCGCACAACTCTCTCTTTAGCTTCCGGCTTTTTGGCACTATCCAAAGCCATCGATGGTTGCTCAGTTAAATCATTTTTTGGGGTAGATGAGGATTGATTGTCTTTGGCAGCCACTGGGGTTTGAGGCTTGTGGCTAACAGTCTGCTCCAAGGGTTGACTTTCAATCTCTATCGTGGTCTTGTCAGACTCCTGACTAGGTACTTGAGGGGGAGAATCGGTTTGAGCCTGGTGAGTTACTACCTGATCAATATTTTGTTGATCTAGATGGTGCTGATCAACAGTTTGCTGATGAGTCTCTATGGCTGTATTCGTAGTATCGAGAGTGGAAACTTCGGAAGGATCATCTATAGCGCTTAGTTTTTCCGACTTCTGTGGCCCGGAGGTACTAGGGGCAGGAGATGGAGATGGCTGTTGTGGGGAGGAGGGTGCAGATTCTGGTGCGAGAATTTTAGCGATCGCAATACTCTGACCTTCAATGGCTTGCCCATGTTCAGACAACCATTGGTCTAAATTCACTTCATCAACTTGGCTGATTTGTTGGAGGAAATCGACACCTTGCAGCAAGACATCAATGTGATCTGCCTTGAGGGTAATGGTTTTATTCATAGCTGCCACAAAGCAATCCTCCATAGTATGAGCGATGTTAACGGCAGCATCAATTTGGACAATCCGGGCAGCACCTTTAATGGAATGGGCTGCACGCATTAGGGATTCCAGTTCTTGGCTGGAGGAAGGATTACTTTCCAGAGCCAATAAATTGTCATTTAATATCGTTGCTTGGCTTTCCACCTCCATGCGGAATAAATCCAACATGGAGAAATTGCTCATATCTTGTCCGCTGTCTGTCATAGGATTTTAGAGTTTAGAGTTTGGATTTATGATATTTTTTAAGCATTCAGCGGTCAGCGGTCAGCGGTCAGCCGTCAGTTTATTTTATTCAAAAGCTGTTCGCACCTCAAGTAGCGTGGCCATAGACCCAAAGCTGATAGCTCATAGCTGATAGCTGATAGCTGATAGCTCATAGCTGATAGCTGATAGCTGATAGCTGATAGCTGATAGCTGATAGCTCATAGCTGATAGCTCATAGCTGACGCCTGAATACCTACATAGATAGCACTTGACCCCCATCACCCCATTGGATTACATAATCTTCCGATTGAGGGTGTAAAACAATAACTCATCGTCCAAGTAATTCACCTTTTTATCCTGCCAGATAATTATCCATTTTGTATAAGTATCTGTAGCTTTAGAAATAACCGCTGGTGCATCGAGTAATTCATTAGTATGAAACCGTTGAACACTAAAAATTTCATCAACGGGAAAGACCCATCGGTTGCTCTCAATTTCCACAACCACCATCCGTTGATACATGACAGGACTCACATTCGTTTTGGATTTTCGAGTTAGGGGCTGTTGGATTTTGGATTGCTCGGAACCTGAGTTAGCAGGATTATCTTCCAAACCCAGGAGATTGCTGAGGGAAACGCACATTAGGATTTCCCCACGAATATTCACGATTCCCAGTAATATCTCGTTGCTGCGGTGGGGGATGGTGTGGATAACACAAGGCTGGGTTACTTCTTTGAATAACTTTGCCGACAATGCCAACCATTCTACTCCTAGCCTAAAGATAATTACCGATATGGTTTCCCCTAGTTGTGTCAGAGCACTTTCACCTTGTGGGACAGATTGGGAAACCAGTAAGTTAGTCCATTCATTAATGTAACCTGGAGGCGGTTCACGTTCAAGCAAGCCGCGCCCTGCTAAAGAATAAACCGGACAGTTGCGGCAATGAATGAAGGTTTTTAGTTCTGGGCAGGAGCGATCGCCTGTCACTCCGATTTGGTTCCAACAATCGTTAAAACTTGGTTTATTACTTGTATAAATTGACATTATGTTTGTTTTTAGTATAGTTTATAAACAAAAATTATTATGCTAGTTTAAGCATCTAAAATTAATAATTAAAAAATTGGATATTATCTAACTCTAATTGAGTAATTTCCTTAGTTAATGAACAGTTGAGCAACGCTATATTTACGATAGTCTTCTAGGAAGATACAGTATTTCCAATACTATCCCTCCAATTCCAATTTCATCCTTCATTCTTGATTGGCTAGGTAATGTCAACCTCTTGGTGCGAATTCCCTAGCGCTCCCACGAAAGCGCGGGGTCGCACCGCTATTGACCGTTAGTTTAGGATATTGAGGTAGAAAATCACGGGATAGTTATCGTTGAAGGTTTTGAGTTTGACATAGTAAGTTCGGCAGAGCCAGTTTTCCGTGATTAAAAAGCTGAAGGCACCTCAAGTAGCGTGGCCATTCGCGTAGCGTGGCCTTTTGGCCAAGGCCAAGGCTGACGGCTTACTTCTAAACTTGGAACGCCGAAACTTCTGTTTGTAATCCTTGGGCAGTATTATCTAATCGTTCCAGAGCATGATTCGTATCTCTTAGAGAATCAGCCGTTTGTTGTGATGCTTCACTTAATTGAACCATCGCCTCGCTGATTTGTTGAGCACTTTTCGATTGGTTTTCCACACGTTGGTTTACCATCTCAAACTGGGGGGTCAGGCTCTGCACTTGCTCAATCACTTTAGCAATTTGTTCACTAATCTTGCCGACATTTTCGACACTATTGCTGACATCTTTGCTAAATTTATCCATTTCCATCACCCCAGTTGACACCGCCGCTTGCATCTCTTTTACCATGGTCTCAATTTCTAAGGTAGCTACTGCCGTTTGGTCAGCTAGCCGCCGAATTTCCCGAGCCACAACCGCAAAACCCGCCCCATACTCTCCCGCTTTCTCCGCTTCAATGGCAGCGTTGAGGGATAGTAAATTAGTCTGATCCGCCACTTTAGTAATAGTGGTGACAACGCTACTGATATTATTGGCTTTTTCATTCATCACCCCCAGTTTCGCAGAAATAGAACTAGTAGCATTGGCCAAGTGACGCATGGTATTTTCCATACGCATCAGGTCTTGTTGACCATGGCTAGCGCTATCAGCAGTAATTTGAGACAGCTGAGCGACTTGCTCCATAGTTCTAACTAATTCCCCAGAGGTATTGGCAATTTCTTGAGCTGTGGTTGTCACCTCGTTGGTGGAGGCTAATTGTTCGGTCATGGTTGCTTCTAATTGCTTACCAGAGGCCGCAATTTGGGTGGTGGAGCTAGTCATTTGGATCCCAGACTGCTGCACCTTATAGATTAATGAATTGAGGTTTTCAGTCATGGTCTGCAAGGCACCAAGTACTTGTCCAATCTCATCTTGATCTTTAGAGACTTCAATTGCCTGGGTTAAATCCCCAGCAGACAGCCTTTCGGTTGCTCCTAGCAATCTAGTTATCTTGCTTCGTAGCGGCAAAGTAACCCATATACCCATAAGGATAGTCAGTATTATCGATAATGTAGTGCCAACCAAAACCACATTCATTAGCCAGCGCTGTTGTTCCTGGAATTGTCTGACCCCTTCCGTCATGAGAGCTTCTGCCCGTTGGATCATCTGCACCCTGTTCTTATCAACATTTTCAGCATTAATTGACTTAACTAAAGCAGTCGCATCAGGCATATTGGCTGAATCTACGAGTCGGAAAACCTGTTGAGATAATTGATGTATTTTCTCCCCTTCTGCAATGTAATTCTCCAAAAGTTGTCGTTGTAGAGTGTCTTGAGTTTGCTCCTTGAGCGCTGAACTATATTGACGGAAACTTTGATAGCCCTCTTGATAGGATTGCTTATAACGTACCTCTGCAGGAGAAATAACATAGGCTCGGACACTGCGCACCATTTTCGTAAGCCCATGAGCAATCAGGTTGACTTCTATGGGGCAGCCTCTTTGTCCTAGGATTGAAGAAGTGGTCGCAATTTGAGATTCAAATTCAAACGTTCTCATCGCGCTTGAATAAACAATTGCTCCTAATCCAATCATACAAATAATCGGAATTGAAGAGCCTAAAAAAATTCGGTGATTAATTTTTGTAAACATCTCGATATACTCTATAATTTATACTGGTTGACTTGGAAATTATAAAATCTAAATTATTTTCGTCCATCGTAAAAAAATCATATGAATTATATCATGTTCCTTACATTGCCCATACTAAAAAATATATCAAGTCCGGTTAATTACTTATAAACTAGTTTCAATGATATATAGTTTAAACCTATAATTTAGGATTGCCATGACGGAGCAAATATAATTGTAGGGTCTCGCTTCCGATCCTACTACTCGGCTTTTCTAAACTTGGAAAACCGAAACTTCTGTTTGTAATCCTTGGGCAGTATCATCCAATCGTTCCAGAGCATTATTCGTATCTCTTAGAGAGTCAGCCGTTTGTTGTGATGCTTCGCTTAATTGAACCATCGCCTCGCTGATTTGTTGAGCACTTTCCGATTGGTTTTCCACACGTTTATTTGCCATCTCAAACTGGGGAGTCAGGCTCTGCACTTGCTCAATTACTTTAGCAATTTGTTCACTAATCTTGCCGACATTTTCTACACTAGTACTGACATCTTTGCTAAATTTATCCATTTCCATCACCCCAGTTGACACCGCTGATTGCATCTCTTTTACCATGGTCTCAATTTCTAGAGTAGCCACTGCCGTTTGGTCAGCTAGCCGCCGAATTTCCCTAGCCACAACCGCAAAACCCGCCCCATACTCTCCTGCTTTCTCCGCTTCAATGGCAGCGTTGAGGGATAGTAAATTAGTCTGATCCGCTACTTTAGTAATAGTGGTTACAACGCTACTGATATTATTGGCTTTTTCATTCATCACCCCCAGTTTGGCAGAAATAGAACTAGTAGCATTGGCTAAGTGACGCATGGTACTTTCCATACGCATCAGGTCTTGTTGACCATGGCTAGCGCTATCAGCAGTAATTTGAGACAGCTGAGCGACTTGCTCCATAGTTTTAACTAATTCCCCAGAGGTATTGGCAATTTCTTGAGCTGTGCTTGTCACCTCGTTGGTGGAGGCTAATTGTTCGGTCATGGTTGCTTCTAATTGCTTACCAGAGGCAGCAATTTGGGTGGTGGAGCTAGTCATTTGGATACCAGACTGTTGCACCTTATAGATCAATGAATTGAGGTTTTCAGTCATCTTTTTGAGAGATGCCAGTAATTGTCCAATCTCATCCGTTGAGGTAATTTCCACCTTGGTACTCAGATTACCAGCCGAAACTTCTTCTGCTATATCTACTGCTTTGTTTAACGAATTAACGATATCCCGGGTGACAAAAATTCCAAAACCTAGAGTAGCCCCAATGATAAAAATGAAAGCAATCAGTACGATGTTGATGGTACGTTGTTGGTCTTCTTTAGCAATATTGGCTGAGTTTTGAGATAATGTAATGGCTTGCCGCAATAGACTCCTCATTTCTGCTTTAAGTTCTTCTGCGGACTTTTGCATCCGTTCTGCAGCAAATTCCGCTTGATCGGGTTGATTTTTAACAATTAAACTGAACGCTTCCTCAGATTTATTGCCATAACTATCATGCATTATTTTATATAAATCTAATTCAGATTTTAAATCTGACCAGTATTCTTTTTGCTGATTACTTAAGGCTTTTTGGATTTCACGTTTGAGGATGTTATCAACTTTTCTAAGAGCGTCGTCTACTAATCCATCCCTTCGCTTGAACTCCCCTCTGGCTTCACTAAAGGTGTTTCTAGCAGTGGCGCTTTCTGCATATCGGGAATTAAATCGAAAGGCCCGTTCAAAATTAACCGCCTGAGCAAGTTGACTTTCTTGCATTTCTGTCATGTGCTGAATTAGGGGGAGATCTTCTTCAGCTATCTTACCGATTTCAGCCGCTAATTTTGACAGTTCTATCCAGGTAATTCCCCCTCCTAAAAGTATGGTAAAACTAGAAAATATTAGTAGACCTAGTAGTTTAGTTGCAATTTTCATTTAATTCCAGGTAGCCCCCGTTGCTATTTACTCTTCAGGTTTTGTAGTCGTTGAATTCGCTGTCGGATTAGAGTAGCTTTAGCCAGCTCCCCACGATGTTCTTGAAGTAAAGCCAGATGAAAGAGTGCTTCGTAGTAATTCGGTTTCAGGTAAACCGCTTTCTGGAAGCATTGCTCAGCCTGCTCGTCATTGCCCAAGGCCTGATGGACTTCTCCGAGTAACACATAAGCCTCAGCACTAGTCAAATTTTGACTTAGGTAAGTTTGGCACAGTGTCGCCGCTTCCTCCAAACTTCCTTGATTGGCTAATCTCCTGGCTTTTTCAAGCAAGGATTCTTGTCCCTTTTCAAGCTCCCTTTGTAAACAGGACTGTTTGATTGCTTTAGACTGTCGATTAACCAGGGCAGAAGGGGAAGATGATGTTGTTTGGTCTTCCTGGTTTTGCCCCTTGTGCTTTTCCTGTATTGGATACAGAGAATGGATCAGCGTCACTGGGGACTTATGAGTCGGGAGTGACGATGAGGTTTCCCAATTTCTCCTGCGCCCCTGTTGAGAGTCCCTGGTCTGGCCTTCTCCAAGATGTTTCACCTTCTGATAGGCAAAAGCAAAGGGATAGCGAACGGACACAAATCGATTGGTAGTTATTACTCCTGTTTCAGCAGACCCCACAAACAGCAAACCTTTAGGCATTAATAAGCGATCTAAGAGTTCTATAGCACGGAAGCGGGCAGATTTATCTAAATAAATCAATAAATTGCGGCAGAATATAATGTCATAGTTGCTCTGAGGCTTGCCCAAGGGCTCTAGGATGTTACCATGCTTGAAATTAACCGTATTCCGCACCAACTGACATAATTCATAACCATCTGCTGTTTGCTTAAAATAGCGTTTTCGTTGCTGTAGCTGGTTGCCCCGAAAGGAATTCCTGCTGTAGAGAGCACGTCGAGCTTTGCGCAATGCTTCCTTGTTGATATCAATGGCATCGACCCGAAACTGATTAGGAGTCAAACCCGCATCCAGCAAGGTCATAGCAATGGAGTAAGGTTCTTCTCCAGTAGAACAGGGTATACTTAACACCCGCAGGATGGGGTGGTTGGGTTTGGGCAACCACTCAGATATGACGTAACGACTCAGAAACGCAAAGGGTTTTCTGTCCCGGAAAAACCAAGTCTCTAGGACAACGACCGTTTCAATCAGTGCTTCGAGTTCTTGAGGTGAGGTTTGCAGTTGCTGCAGATACGTTTGCTGATCCGGTAAGCCACAAGCCAATCTTCTGGTTTCTATCGCTCTAGCAATCTGTCTAGACCCAATAGTACTGCCATCCAAACCGATTTTCTTTCTCAGCAAAGCCTCGATAGTCGCCTGAATCATTACTATTAGTTCTTAGTTGTTAGTTAGTTGGTAGTTTTTGATTTTCTGCTCCAGTCATGCCTAGGACTATTATTTCCTGGTAAAATCCGGCATGTACTAGCAAAACCTGTAAGGGAGTAGCCAAAAAATAAAATACCAGATTTTAGCTTGTAGGGTGGGCAAAAACATTTTGGTTCAAATGAGTCTTATAGATAAGATAACTTTGCCCACCCTACTTTAATTGGTATTTTTTTTACATGCAAGTCCCTAAGTGTATCCATCTTTTCGGTGTATTGCTGATATATCTTGAGATTTGCAACTTTTGTAGCCCTTGGTTCCTAGCGGGGTGAATCCAAAGCTTCCTTTGCTTCTAGGGGTAACTTTGCCTATTCCTAGTTTTTTATGCTTGGCTATGTCCCCAGTAACAAGCGCCTTTGATTGGTTTCAATGGGTTGTGTCTGATGGGGTAACCGTATTTGTTAAGTGCTGCTTTCTGTCTTCCTCCGGGTCCCTTGCAAGTGACTAACAGGGGTTGAGAGGTTCTCAAGACCAAGGTCTCAATATCCCCAACACAAGCGGCATCAATCCAGTGCTGCTTAGGCAGTCCTAGTTTCGTCCGGTTGTATTTGGTTTGCGCTCCCGTTCCTGTGACCACAAGCTTGATTGATCGAAGTACCTTCACTAACTTGTTGCGAGTCGTATTCACCGCTGCTGCATCCGGTAATGGTTGCTTGGCTTTAGTTTTGATTTTCTGAAGTAAATTTGGTTTCTTTTTCAGAAAATCTTCTATAGATTTATTACCTTTCCGTTGATTACATTTTTCACAGGCTAAGCAGAGATTACTTACTCGTTCGCGTAGCGTCGGCTTTGCCGAATTACTTCCCCCTTTAGATTTTGGGTGAATATGTTCAATTTGTAACGGGATGGACTGCTTGCCACAATAGGTGCATTCTCTTCCCCATTTCTCTAGCAAGTACTCTCTAACTTCATAGCCAGCTAGCTCTCCTTGCTGGTACTGAATGCCATTAATTTCAGGGTTTGGCATTTTTTGAGTGTCAAACTTAACTCTTTCGACCCAAATCTCATTGACCGGGCAAAATTTTATCAATCGTTTTACCCAAGTATGAATAGTCAAAATCCTGTGTTCTAAACTAGGTGGGAGCCAGCCGTCTTTTCGTCTACGGTTAAGGAATCTTGGTTTTCTGTAACGGGTGTGACGATTACGTCTTCCGCGCCTTACAGCCTTTCTATACTCTAGTTTTTTCTTGATCAATTCTCCTCTGTGCTCTAATTCCATTCCCCAGATCACCTGATTGTTTTGGACTAAGGCAAATCCAGTTGTCTTGCTACCAGGATCAATTTTAATGTGACATGGTAATACCACTGGATTATAGATCGCAGTTTTTAATATGATCGTGAAGGGATACATCCTAAAAACCGCCGCCTTACCTTTGTCTAGTAACCGACGAGCCTTCTTTGGGGAAATCGGGTTTAGTGGTCGTTTGTTTGTGTCAATAACAAGTACGTAATTTTGCATTGTTAAATGCCTCAAAACTGGTAATGTTTTCCTTGACAAGGTTGTAATGGCTTGTTGGGCTAACTACACATTTGCCTTTGTTTTAATAGTTAGCGATAGAGCCGGGAGCTGGAGGTCACTCCCGGGTATCATGACCAAAACAACGTAGGAACAAATCGCACCTTAGTCTGCATCCTAGCTGACAGTTCCCGGAGATTACCGGGAATTGCCTAGGCTTTGGCTAGGAGGTAATAAGTATATCTGTTGGGACTCCGATAACAAATACTCTAGCCGGATTCGTTGGATCATGCCTTTTTCATCCATAATCATTTCTCCTAAATAAGGAGCGTCATTCATTTGAACTCCGGCATCGACCAACTCAGTATCTGGTTTCTTTAAGGTTTCTGTGATTCGTTCTGACATCAAACCGAAGCAGTAATGAGTATTATTCTTAGCAACGTAATTGACCATTATAATCCGCGTGCTTAAGTGGGAGCGGCTGGGAGTACCTTGAATTAAATGGCACAGATCGATGACTGGCACAATTGCACCTCGGTAGTTAAACAAACCAGCCACATAGTCAGGAGCTTGGTGTATTTTTCGGAGGCTGACTCTGGGAATTACCTCCACGACCTGAGAACTATCCAGGGCATAAAGGTCATTTCCTACATAAAAAATCAACATTAACATCGGTTAATTGGTGGGAATTTATATAACGATCTTGCTAAGAGTATTGTTTTTAAGTGATAGGGGATAGTCTTTTCTTCTTTATTTAACATCATTGAGCCTCTAAATTTCTGAGTGCTCAAACCCCTAATTAGCTTTTCTGAACTAGATTATGAAGTAAATGTGAAATAATGGTCAAAATGTGAAAATAATCTGCTATTTATGAAAAAGTTATGAAAAAGTTATGAAAAAAATGTGAACTAAACCAGCCTAATACTTCCCCATCTACCTTAGTATCGCTCCTAGGTAGAGTGTCTCTACTTGTGTCCAAAATATGATCTAGGCGCAAAGAAAGCATTTGTACTGGGATATGTCCCTCAAATTAGCGAGTTTTTCTACCCATGCTTCCGTTGGACTTGGAGCAAGCAGATTGACCCTAGCCTTCTACACGCAATTACCCTCAGAATTCAAGACCTTCACTCTTAGTTCACGCTTCTAGGGGCTATAACTATTGCGTTGCAATGGTTTCAGGAGTTCGCCATCGTTTGCCCCCTCTTACCTGAAATCCATATCTGTCAAGGGATTTGAGCACTTAAGATTTACTTTATAAATTAGCTCTTACTCACATCTTGCACCATTCTCAATCAGCTTGGTTCATGTAGGGTGGGCAGTGCACCAGACAGATAATGAAGCTTGCAAAGCGCGTTGGTAGGCACTGCCCACCCTAAGATTAATCACTTTATAAATTAGCTCTTAAGTGCTTTAATTATATTAAACTTAACAGCTGATAGCTGATAGCTGATAGCTGATAGCTGATAGCTGATAGCTGATAGCTGACAATTTGATTGACTAATAAATAACTGAATTATGAAGTTGGTTTTTGAATGGCTGAGCAAAGTCTGGAACATCGTCTTAAAGGTGTTTACCACCAAGCTGTTTCAGCTGGGCACCCAAGAGTTGTCTCTGATTATGATAGTCCAACTCATAGTGATGGCTATCGTTACCTTATATATATCTCGTAAACTTCAGGACGTGATTAAGCGTCGGGTGCTAACTCGCTTCGGGTTAGATCGTGGGACTCGCGAAGCATTGTCCTCCCTGATCGGCTATGTTCTAACTGTCTTAGGATTTTTGATTGTTCTGCAAACGGCTGGGATTAACCTCAGTTCCCTGACTGTCTTTGCAGGGGCAATGGGTATTGGTTTAGGCTTCGGACTTCAGAATTTAACCGCCAACTTTATCAGTGGTCTGGCAATTCTGTTTGAAAAACCAATTAAGGTGGGAGACTATGTCAAAGTTGATGACCTGTCAGGAACTGTAGAAAAAATCTCGATTCGTTCCACCACTATCCGCACCAATGATGGGGTGTTTGTTATTGTTCCAAATACTAGTTTCCTGGAAAACAATGTGGTTAACTGGAGTTATCAAGATCCCAGAGCTCGGATCAGAATTCCTGTTGACGTTCCCGATGAAAGCGATCCAGTCATCGTCACAGAGGTACTGTTAGAAGCGGCTCGCAAAGAACCAGAAGTTTTACCATCTCCTGCTCCTGAAGTATATTTTAAAGGGTTTGGAGACGGCATGGATTTTGAACTCTTAGTATGGATCGACAATCCACCCAATATGGAATCAATTCAGAGTAGTTTGTATTATCTGATTGAGGAGGAACTTCGCGAACAGGGAATCGAGCACGCCGAGCCTCAGAGAGACCTGTATATCCGAAATCTGAAGGACTTAGAATTTCTGCTACAAAAACCTCAACAAACTGCCGCTGCTAACGGCTCATTATCTCATGAAGAACCCCTCTCTCAAAACGCTGTAGCCACTGCTAGAAAAAATAAAGTAAAAACTAACTCTAGAGGAAAATTGACCCTACGGGATCTCTTGCGCAAGGTGAGTTTCTTTGAAAAGTGTAGCGATAGCGAGCTGCGACATATAATTCAGCAAGGATATCGTCAAATGCTCAAAGCAGGGGATATAATCTGTGAAGAAAACGACCCAGGGGATTCATTTTATATTATTCTATCTGGCTTAGTTGAAGTTTTTGTGGAATCAATTGGAAAACGGGTTGCTACCCGCAAGCCAGGGGAATTTATTGGAGAGATGTCTTTGCTTATGGGTACCCCCCGTACGGCTACCCTTCGCGCCCTAGAAGACACGATTCTGTTTGTGGTAGACCGGGAAAATTTAAAGAGTCTTTTAGCAAAGCACAAAGATTTAGCTGACCAAATTTCCGAAGAATTATTCACACGTAAGGAGACCCTAGAGCAATTAGGAATAAAGGTAGGTGGAACAGAGGAAAAACAGACTGGTACCAATCAGATTCGCCAACGCCTTCAATCGCTCTTTGGGATTTGACAGGGTTGTTGGAATTGATTTTACAGCTGGGTTTCCAAGTTTGGGTGCATCTAGCTTTTGCAGAAAAAATTATATAGCGCTTTTTATCCTCATGAGGTACACATATTTTTTTACCTCTTCCCTGTTCCCTGTTCCCTGTTCCCTGTTCCCTCTTCCGAAGTCCCTGCTCCGAACGCGCCCCGCGTGGCCTACGGCCTCAGTCCCTGCTCCCTAAAACCAAAAAAATTGTACCTTACTAGATTAAAAACCGCTATAACACCCTTGAGGTAAGCATTAACAAAGTCGAAGTTTTCCTTGGGGTTCATGGTTTCTGAAAGGGTAGTGAAAGAGCGAATATCTGAGAACATGATCGCCATTTCTTTACTGACGTGATTCCCCAGCTCTACATCAAGAATAGTTTCTTTTTTAAGAAAGTTAAGATATTCAAAGGGAACAAATCGGCTATAGGACGTATTGGTTTTTTCTAATTGCTGGTGAGCTTCTCGCAAGAGTTTATGTTGTTTTTATAATTCCCGATAGGACTGTTTAGGTTGGTGGTGAAATTTTCATTCAAACTCCGACCCTCAGTCTGGATAATGGGGCAGTGATCACTGCTAAAAGTCAGAGTGATGCTTCAGCTGGTGAAATTAGCTTAGATGTGGACACCCTAGCATTAACCAATGGTGCTCAGATTTTTACCTCTAGCTTCAAGGGTGGTGATGCCGGTAGTATAGCAGAAGTCAAAAGTCAGAAGTCATTTGTCAGAAGTCAAACTCTTGCGCTTACAAAGGGTGTGAGACTAATGTCGATGTCCTAACTGCCCTGGCGACTGCTATATTACTATCAATGCTTCTGAAAACATCACTCTCTCTGGTATTGACCCTACCTACAACAAGCGATTAGCGAGAGTTGGACGAAACAGGATTGACCCAGATGGGCCAGCTAGTGCGATCGCATCTCAGGCAACCCAAACAGGCAAAGCGGGTTCCCTTAACCTGAATACCAAGACATTTAGCGCTAGCGATCGCGCATTGGTAACGGTCAGCAGTACAGGTACCGGTGTTGCTGGAACTTTGGACATCTCTGCTGATACCATCCAACTCGACAATGGTTTCCTCAATGCTAAAACCTCTGCTGGAGACCAAGGGAATATTACCCTCTCTAATGCGAAACTCATTGTATTACGGAACAACAGTGAGATAACGACTAATGCCAGGGATACTGCTACTGGTGGCAATATTACTATTACTACTGACTTTTTACTGACATCAAAGGGTAGTAAAATCAGTGCCAATGCCATTTTAGGCCGTGGGGGAAATATCACGATTTCGGCCATTGGAATTTTTAGCGATCGCACTAGTAAGATTACTGCGTCCTCCCAACTTGGTATTGATGGCAGCGTTACTCTCAATACTCCAGAGGTTAACCCCGCCCAAGCCTTAGACAAGCTACCTGTAGATGTAGTAGATACCAGCAATCAAATCATCACCGATTGTGCAGCAAACAGCGGCAATAGTTTTTTAGTTACCGGAAAAGGAGGAATCCCCGCTAACCCAGCTGGGGTGTTGCGGGGTCAAGTGGTGGTACCGGATTTGCGGCTGATGGTTGATCAAAGCAGTACACAATTAAGCAATAGGAGAAGAAGCCGGAGTTGGAGGAGAAGGAAATTAGGGTATAACAGCCCAGATCAGGCACAACCAATGACTAAAAAGAAATCACCTATCATTGAAGCCCAAGGATGGATAATTAATCAGCAGGGCATTGTGGAGTTAGTTCCTTATCCTGCCCAAGGTAACTATAGTAGTTGGAATAGTAGTTGGAATTATCCATGTTTTAGGAAGTAGGGAGTAGGGAGTCGGGAGTCGGGAGTCGGGAGTCGGGAGTCGGGAGTCGGGAGTCGGGAGTCGGGAGTCGGGAGTCGGGAGTCGGGAGGCGGGTGAAGAGTGTGGCAAGTGGGGAGAGGTCGGAAGAGCACAGG
>NZ_JAAHIE010000239.1:0-10716 GCF_010671945.1 Moorena sp. SIO4E2 | reverse complement strand
GTTAAAACTTTATGATTAAGGCAAGAGACGAAACCTTAGATCAGGTCGCCTTTATAACAATAGTTTTAAACCTTTTCTGCATAACCTACAACCCAAAAAGGCGACCTGATCTTACGGTAACTTCAAACCCTATTCTAAGGTTTCGTCTCCGGGATGCCCCGACCCGCCGGAACAATACAATAAGTTCTATTTTTAAGCACGTAGGTGGCGGTTAGCTCTTATTTGGTCTTCCCTACTATATCTAGTATAAACGATCTTCGATCCTGTCCGCCATTCATCCCGGAGACGCGCGCCTTAGAATAAAGAAGCCTTTACAGGCGACAGGTTATGCAAAAAGGGGTTAAAACTTATTAATTAAGGCTTCTTTATTCTTACGGTAACTTCTGACCACGCCGACTTTCAGTGCGGACGTGGGATGAATGGCGGATGAAGCTAAAGTAGTGCTGAGTTGTGAGTGCTAAGTGGGAAAGTAAAACCACACAGACTTTTTGGGCCTGCAACAGATTCAAACTATCTGTCTGCTCCTTGGGTCAAGTCGGAAAACCCAGTGTTAGTGGCAGGTGTAACAGTCTCAATCTTCTACGTATAACTTCTAGGTATAACCAATAAAGAACGAAAATTTTTTCCCTACTCAGCACTCACCACTAGAAGGTTGATAATCAGACCATAGAGGAAATGGCTCAAAAACAGAAATTCCCTCATCTTGTGGGTTCAAAATGGACAGCTAAACAGAAAACTTGGGGCTGGCGGCATTTCCAAGTGGTCAATCGTAAAAACCAAGGAAAGTGGGTGTTTGCTGAAATGGTAGCTTCTTGTGACCCGAATGTCCGTTTTTGGCTAAATGCTAAACAGCTTAAAGATCCTGGCTTGTGGCAAGCAGGCTGGAAATCTTTAGCCGAAATCGAAAGCGAAGAGTAACCGTAAGTATTCAGCCGTTGGCCTTTGGCCACGCTGCGGGCGCATAAGCTGATAGCACCTCAAGTAGCACCATCTGTAGCGCATATGCTTACGAACCCCCTACTCGGTCAAGGCGAAATCCTTGGTGCAGATGATTAAAAGTCTTGGCTGTAAGCTAATGGTAATAGGTTTTAGGTATTTTGTCTGGTTAGTGATGGGGCTCAAGATGTTTGTCACACAACGGTTCCGGTTCACAGCAGCATCGGATTGATAAGATAAATGGCACGCTCCTTGAATTCAGGGCAAGCTAGTAATTGTTTATAGTTCATTGTTTATTGTTTATTTGGGTTTTATGGTCATGGATGGAATCAATCAAGCAGAAATGCGGGAAAGACTGGGAAACCTTGAGAAGATACGTGATATAATTATTGGCTCTAAGCTGCGAGAGTATGATACTCGCTTCACGAAGATAGAGTCTGACCTATCCATGTGGCAGCAGGAAATACGCGATCGCGTTGAGCAGATCAAAACGACTCTCTCAAAAGAAATAGCTGCTGGGGTAGATTCCCTCGAGAAAAAAATAAGTAATCTTAGTTTAACTGCAGCCGAAGAGAGGAATGAGATTCAGGAACGGGTGGAACTGTTGAACAAAAAGTTTTCTAAGAGTATTGAGGTGCTCGACGAGACAGTCTACAAGCAGTCCACCTCCCTAAAGAAGGCAGTTTCAGAAACTAAAGAACAGCATCAGCAAGATGTGATCAATCTCAGAAAGCAGATCTTGGCCGAGCTGGAAACTAAATTTGCACAGCTCAAAGATGCCAAAGCCTCGAAAGCAGATCTCGGAGACATGTTGTTAGAGTTGGGTTTGAGGCTCAAAGGGACTGAATTGGTTCCAGCACTCAAAGAAGCTAGTGATGGGTGGTCTGGATTACCACAGACCAAAGGTCATAATGGTACGGTCACCTCAGAAACTGCTACTAATGATGACGATCATCTCCAGTTAATCAAGCAAACTCAGACTTTGGAATAGACTTGGCACAGTCGAGCAATGGCAGCCACAAAAATTAACTGGATTTTCTCGCTAAGATTAGTTTTAAATCAAAGTGCGATCGCTTTTAGCGGAAGCTTCGCTTCATCGCGTAGCGGCTCTTTCAGAGCATCGCTAATTTTTGCAAAAGGTTAAATAGTAACGGATAGCCACCAGTGGCATTTTCAAACCAAAATCCGGCTGATGCCTCTCAGCCGGAAAATTCTAGATCAGAGTCAATTGAGGTCAATTCGAGCCGAGAAGGCGAGTTGAAGGATTTACTGAATTTACTCGTTGACCTCAAGATTATTGATCAGACGGTGCAACCTAGCCAACACCCTAAATCTGAGCAGCAAGGGATGACCTCTGATCAGGCAGACACTGTCCAAAAATATTCATTCCAAGACCTT
Organism: Moorena sp. SIO4E2; assembly: GCF_010671945.1. Classification (NCBI taxonomy): domain Bacteria; kingdom Bacillati; phylum Cyanobacteriota; class Cyanophyceae; order Coleofasciculales; family Coleofasciculaceae; genus Moorena; species Moorena sp. SIO4E2. The sequence continues at coordinate 8,382 of NZ_JAAHIE010000239.1, read as the reverse complement.
GAGGTTCCAGCTATTGAACCTCAAACTGACCGTGGGAGTAGCAGCCTCCCGTCTAGGGTTCAGGAGAAAGAACCATTAGCTCAAGAAAGGGATCAACCCCAATCCTTCGGTGTCAAAGTTTTTCCCCATCAGAACCCATCACCACAGCTTCCTACACCAAAGGAGCATCTGCCGCAAATGCCTCAAAATTCCGAAGATCCAGTATTAGCTGAGAATTTAGTCCAATCCGAAGCCACAGAAACCAACCAAGACCTGCCATCACAGTCTGATCACGACACCTCCCAGGAATTAGACATCTTGGCTGAGATTTTGCAAGAACTGGTGATATCTCCAGAAATGGCAGAGTTTCGTGACCAGATAGAAACCCTAGCCCAGAGACAAGGCAGGCTTGAGCATCGGATTGATCAACCTCAAGAATTGATTAAGCTATTGCTACCAGTGATGGCTAAGCTGCTGGATCTCACGGTAGCTCAGTTCAGTACCTCGGTGACCGATTCCCTGACTCCCATCATTGATGAAGTCATTGACCACAGAACTCAACAGGATAAAGTGTGTGTGGGAGAAGCGATCGCTCCCGCAGTTCCAGTAGCTATTTCCTCCCGGATCATGGAGTGTCCAGAGGAAGTTGGGTTTGCGATCGCACCAGAAATGGCAGCAGCTATCCGGCAACAGATTATAATTGAGCCAGAGGCCATGGTAAATGCTCTGTATCCGGTCATTGGCAGTACCATTTCCACATACTTAGCAGAAGAAATCCGAGCTATCAATGAGAAGCTGGAAAATGCCCTCAGCGTTGAAGCAATTAAGCGCAAGATTCGCGCTAAGGTGCAGGGGGTTTCTGAAGCGGAACTGCTGTTTCGGGAGGTGATGCTGTTTCAGGCGCGAGCTATCTTTTTGATTCACAAAGACTCTGGTTTAGTGATTGCCGAGGTACAACCCTCTGACAGCCAGCATCTAGAGTCAGATATGGTAGCAGGAATGCTCACCGCTATCCGTAGCTTTGTCAATGACTGTATCGCTCAGTCTGGGGATGTGGCAGAAATCGATGCTATTGAATATGGTACATCCAAGATCATCCTGGAAGTAGAGGGATACTGCTACCTGGCCGTGGTAGTTCAAGGGGCACCCACCCAGCAGTTCATTAATCAGTTGCGGGAAAGCCTAAAAACTATTATTACCCATTATGGTAAACCGATCAGGTCTTTTGATGGAGATCATACAACTATCCCGGTGGGAGTCAAGGGAATTTTACAAAATTTATTAGATCAATCCCTTAGTCAAGGGCGTCGTGATACTCAGGAAAATCGGAAAAAAGGCAAGAAACCCCCGGCCTTATTGGTGCTTGGCTTGGGGCTTCTGGGTTTAATCGCTGTATTTGGGGGATTTTATCAGCATAGGGCTAAAATAAACCGTCGCATTGAGCAAAAAACTCAACTTGCCCTCGCCTATTATGCCCCAGAAGTGTCTGATTATGGTTTAACAGTTAAAGCCAATCGCCAGAGACTAAAGCTAGCTGGACAGCTACCGAATCAGGCTCTGCGCTCAAACGTCGAGCAAATTGCCAAAGCTGCGGCCCCTAACTTAGCGTTGGATAATCAAATTGAGGTGATCGAACTCCCCTATACTGATGAGTTAACCCAAGCTCAAGTCCAACGGGTGAGAAACACCTTGAATCAAATGGATGGAGTGGTAATTGTAGCATCTTATACAGAAGGCAGGGTGACCGTAAAAGGAGCGATACTCTATGCTAAAGATTTCCCTAAGATTATCCAAGCCTTTGAGAGCATTCCCGGTGTCAAGTCGGTCGAGAACAATTTACAACTCCACGGATTAGACGTTACCAGCCGGATCTACTTTGATCTTGGTTCAGCCCAGTTGAAACCAGAGGATATAGGCACTAAAATCCGATCAATTAAGGAATTTATGGAGCGGTATCCTCAAAAGCACCTGAGGATAATCGGCTACGCCGATCCTAGGGGTCAACTTACCGAAAATCAGGGATTGGCACAACAACGAGCCCAAATGGTAAAAGATGTGCTTGTTCAGCAAGGCATTGATCCCAAACGGCTGCAAGTGCGTGGGGTTGGCAAACGCCCCCCAGATGTTGATGCTAGTCAACCGCTGTGGTTAAATCGATGTGTCGTATTTGATCCGTTTACCAACAAACCCAGTTGAAAGCCCCTTTGGTTTAGCTAGGAGATCACAACAAGTTATGGACTTTAGTCCCTTGTCTATTCAATCTGGAATCAGGAGGTGATTCAACGACTGCAATAGATCACTAACACTAAAACCATAGTGCTGTCTGGGAACATACGGTCGGTTATCAATAGGTGTTCAAGTCCGCTGAAGAAATCATACCGTAAACCTGTTCAGATTTGGAGCCACGCCCATCTCTTAACAACTGTTTACAATCCCCGAGAGTTCAAACCAGTTGTCAGCAACCAGTAACAATGTCCACTATTGATCGAAAAATTTGCCTAGTTGGAGACTTTGGTGTAGGCAAAACTAGCCTAATCCGCCGATTTGTGGAGGGTGTGTTTAGTGACCAATATCTTTCAACAGTCGGAGTGAAAATTTCCCGCAAAATCATAAAATTTAAGGATGAAACCCGATCAGAACTGCTGGATATAAAATTGATGATTTGGGATTTAGAAGGTCATACTAAATTTAAGGGAATTTCACCAACTTATTTAAAAGGAGCTCAGGGTGCAATTATTGTTGCTGATGTAACTCGCATGGAAACCATTGAGCACATTGTTCATCATATCGATCTGTTTTTATCCATCAATCCCAAAGGGGTGATTATTACTGCCTTAAATAAATCAGACTTAGTGGATCAAGAAAAACTGGAGGAATTGAAACAGATGTTACAGAAAAAAACTGCCCAGCAAGACCAAGTCATAGCCAGTTATTATACCTCAGCGAAAACCGGGTTATACGTCGATGACATATTTCAGCAATTAGGTTGCGGAACGCTTCAACAGGAATAATTAGTTATATATATAGTGATATATAGCGGTTCTCATAGCAATGAGGTACACAAGATTTTTTCCCTGTTGCCTGTTGCCTGTTGCCTGTTGCCTGTTGCCTGTTGCCTGTTGCCTGTTGCCTGTTGCCTGTTGCCTATTAACTAAAATCCAAAATTAAAATCCAAAATATATCTCGCCTATTTTAGAAATGCTATATATCTTTATATATATAGCACAGTAGCTGATATACCTATGCTTAGTCAACTACTGAGTCAACAGGTCGAGCAATCAGCACACACTGTGTCAAGTCTCCCGGACCAAGCCCTGGGAAAAAATCTAACATCCAACATCCAACATCCAAAATCCCATGACGCCCCTCTATTGTAGTAAAGGACATGAGAATCCCAATGACAATAAGTTTTGCCGGGTTTGTGGCGAGATGCTGCCATCCTTAGCCAAAACCTTTGACACTGGGAAGATTCTGGGTGGTCGCTACCGCATCGTCCGGGAGTTGGGACACGGAGGCTTTGGACGCACCTATTTAGCTCAAGACCTTAACCGCTTTAATGAACCTTGTGTGCTAAAAGAATTTGCCCCCCAAGTTCAAGGTAACCACGCCTTACAAAAAGCAGAAGAACTATTTGAGCGGGAAGCGGGAGTTCTTTATCGACTGCAACACCCTCAAATTCCTCAATTTCGTGAGTTGTTTCAGGTACAACAACAGGACAAAGGCACCCTATTGTTGGTTCAGGACTATGTGGAGGGGCAAACCTACCGCGCTCTACTGGAGGCTCGCCGACCTCAGGGACTCCGGTTTAGTGAAGCAGAAGTGACTCAACTGCTGATCCAAATCCTGCCAGTGTTGGAATATATCCATTTTATGAGAGTGATTCATCGGGATATCTCTCCCGATAATCTGATTTTGCGCAGTACCGATGGTTTACCAGTGCTGATTGACTTTGGCGGTGTCAAGGAGGTAGCAGCAAATGTGGCATCGAAGTTCCTAGGGTCAAAGGTGGCTGGTCAAAATAAGCCAATCATAACTCGGTTGGGTAAAGTTGGCTATGCTCCCCCAGAGCAGATGCAAGGAGGAAGTGTTTTTCCCCACAGTGACCTCTATGCTCTAGGGGCAACTATATTAGTATTAGTGACTGGTCAGGAACCCCAGCAGATCATTGACCCCAATACCCTGACGTGGAACTGGCGCAGAGAGATTAGCCTTAGCTCCACCCTAGGTCGTATCCTGGATAAAATGCTTCAACCGAGACCAGGGGAACGGTACCAAAATGCCAAAGAAGTGCTGCGAGACCTCACCACTCACCTTCAATTTGCCAGTGACCCGCAATCAGCTCCATCACCCCCTCAGACTAAACCGACCTTAGCAGTTGCCCCTGGTTCCAAGCCAGTAGCGGTTAACCAGCCAGCAAGGCCAGCTAGCGGAACACCATTAACCGGCGCTAGCAATAATAACGTTTTAGATTGGCTTGGCAAGGTGGTTTTGGTATCTGTTTTAGCTGCTGCTGTATTTGGCTTTACCTTCTGGGCAACCAATTGGTGGTTCACATTCGGCAAAAGATCTAAGCCGGAACCCTCACCAAAGGAATCACCCATCGATCAACCGGACATAAAGCCACCCTCGTGGTTTCCCACAAACGAGGCAAAGCGCAAGGAATTGCTCGATCAGCGTCGTGCCAATTTGGAGATTAACGAAAAGTTCTACGTTCAGTTAGTCAATGAGGCGTTTTGGAACAAGTACCCCAATCAACAAAAACGACAGCTAGGGACTGGTTCAGAGGATGCTAAGTTAAGAGAAGAGTGGGATAAGCTGGCGTTTGAGCTATTGACCCGGATTGAGTTACTAAATTTGAGTCGGACGGCACGGAGAGGGTTGGGAAGCTATGGGACAGCAGATCTGACTCGCTGGAAGCAGCAAGTGAATCAGGTGCGCCTTTCTAGCCGTGCAGCTTATGATATTGCAGATTCTAAATTCTTTCATAAGTTTCCAGATCAGCGGGGTGAGAAGTTTATCGATAAGTCTATTGGTCAGGTGTGGCAAGGGATTGTTGGGGATACGATCAAAGCGTTGACATCAGGAAAATCCCTACAGCGCATTGAGTTTGCTGCTGGCGGAGTTCAACAAGTCAATGGAACCCTCGAGCCAGGAGACGGGAAAGCGTTTACTGCTAAACTTTCTAGTGGTCAATTCATGGAAGTGAGACTGGCTACCGATGTAAATGCGTTGTTTTCAGTTTATGGTCCTAGCCGTAAGACGACCCCCCTATTAGAAGACTCAACCGAACGGGAGTGGAGCGGGGAGCTGCCAGCATCTGGCTTCTATGAGTTTGTGGTAGTTTCTCAAGCTTCTCAACCGATTAATTATCGACTTAACTTTAGGGTTGAAGATTAGTTATTGGTAATTTATAGCAGTTCTCAATTGGGTGAGCTATAGCGGTTTTTAGTCTAATAATGTGGGTTCTATAGCGCTACGCGCAATGGCATTGGCAAGAGGCATGCATGCAAAGGTGCGCTTTCCGCATCTAATTATTAAATTCGCCACGGGTCGCACCTAAAAGTTCACTAAAACAGCTTTTGCTGCTTGTATCAATGTCAAACACCTTAATGCGTAGTGCTATAGCAGAAGTCATTTGTCAGAAGTCAAATGTCAGAAGTCAAACTCTTGCGCTTCTTGATGCAGTCGCTCATGGGGGAAACCCCCAAGACCGCTTAGGTGCGCTTGACCTTGGCGAATTAAATTCGCCACGGGTCGCACCTCTGCATCGCTTACAAAGGGTGTGAGACTTTTGTCATGTCCTAACTGCCCTGGCGACTGCTATATAACAACCGTTTAGAATTCCCCGGCGGGGGACAGTTCAATTATTGAGTTAGTTGTAGACACTACTGGTTCAAATATTAAGTTAGTGATCGGATCTACTGTAGACACTACTGGTTCAAGGTTAGAACCCAGACTGAGTTGGTTCTGTTCACGGTACATACGGGCAAGAGCACCAGTGAAGCCAGCGTTGTAGTCAAGAGCGACTTCATTAATGGCATAGTTAGTTCGATCATCGACATAGGCATTATCCTCTGGTTCAGAGGGACCACCTACCAATGCACCATAGAGAATGTTGAGGTTGTCCGTTGGTGATTCGATGTCATTGGTGGTAGAACCATGGGCTCCACGATGGTGGGGATTCTTGGGAGAATTGTGGCCAAAACCGACGACATAACTGAAATTGTTGGGATTATCCCCAAGAATGTAGTCAATTTGATCAGCCGCAAAATCGGAGTAACGACCATTACCATCATTAACGGTATCACTATAAATACCAGCAAGAAAAGCGGTATTGGCAGCATATCGTAGGGAACCCCAGTCATTGAACCAAGCTAGTCCACCCTCAGTATATTCGATACCTTCACCACTATCGTCACTCCAGTAGTCCAGCCAGCGTTCTACTTCGATACGGTACCTATCCTGGTCAGTTTCCTGAGCAAGAAGGATGCCAGTACCATGGACTTTTTGATCCCAGGATTGAGTCTGAGTAGGATCAATACCTAGGTAGTAGCTTTCGGCTTTATCCAAGTAGGTCTGGTCACCGGTTGCTTTGTACAGCCAAGTTGCAGACCAGGCCAGTTCGTCTTCGTAGCCACTCCAAGAATTGTAGAAAATAGCAGCATCGGGGATAGAGTCAGAGTAGTTACCTTGATAGGTCTCGGCAAAGTCAAATAGGGCTTTCGCGTTATTGAGTAGTTGATTAGCGTAACTGTTGTTTGTGGATTGGAAGGCAATTGAGGCAGCAGCTAAGGCCGCAGCAGATTCACCAGCTAGGTCAGAACCGGGATTTAAAGGATCAATTTTGTACGCTGGTCGCACCATGGTCATGGTTTCCGGCGGTCCCCAGAAGCTATGGTCGATGTCACCGGATCCAACCTGTGCCCAGAATTCTTCGGTTTGACCGTTACTGTCTGTGATGTGGGCTTTGAGTATGTAATCGGTACCCCACTTAATCGCATCCAAAGCCTCATCCCATTGACCCATGTGCTGGTAGGCATCTTCATATTCGATTGCCCCCCAAGCTAGCATAGTCATGGCAGCAGCCATGGGGAAGCCGAACTTGACGTGGTCCCCAGCATCGTAATAACCGCCAGTGAGGTCAACTCCTACATCAGCACCATCGTTGAGGCCAGAATCCCCGCGCCATGGGATGCGATTGTCTTCAGGAAGTTTACCGGAGCGCTGAGCTTCATAAAATAAGAAGGACTTTTCGACAGCATCACCATAGTTGAACTGTGTTGAGATATTGGTGTTGATGATACTGGGTACAGTCTCACCATTTCCATTGGATGAGTCGAGTTGAACAGGAGTAGATTCATTCATTAGTCATTAAAAATTAGTAATCTTTGATAACAAAGCAAGTCAAATTACCCCTGTTTAATACTGGGAAAACGAAACAGGTCAAATTACCATTTTTTGTTGTTTATGAAGATAAAAACAACAAAACAAGTTAAATTACCCCTGTTTAATACAGGGACAATGAACTAGCCTCTAATTCCCCGTCAATAAAGGAGATAATAGGGCCTCATATTTGATTGACAAAAGCACTTTAAATTTGAGTAGTACTACTCTTAATGGCTACACCGAAATAGTTTTGTTTTGTAACGATAGCTAATATTAGCTTACAACTGTCAGGATATTAGTGTTAAATAAAACTAGAAGTTATTGTGAATTTTTAGTAAAGAATTAAAATCCCTAACACACAGTATCTTGAACTAAGCAGTTTTCAATTGGGTTCGGTACAAAATTTTTGGATTTTAGGGAACAGGGAACAGCGGATCTGGGAACAGGGAGTAGTGATGCAGCGCTATACTTTATTAACTCTTGCCTCTTGCCTCTTGCCCTACTCTTAGGGAACAGCGGATCTGGGAACAGGGAGCTAAGGTTGTGGGCCACGCTTACTGGCAGAGCCAGACGCTGCTTGAGGTGCGAACGGAGCTGGAAGGTAGCGCCGTCTTGAGGAGCCAGTTGCTCATATAACTTCCCGCGCCCCCCACACTCCCCACACTTCCCGCGCCTCCACCCCACACTTACCACACTCACCACACTTACCACACTTACCACACCCCATCTCCCCACCCTCCCCGCGCCCCCGCCCCATCTTGTTAATCTGGCGGACAGAGGAAATTCTTGAGTTTTTCCGGCATTTCCTCAAAATTCTCTAGAAGGAAGTCCATTATGGCCAGATGGTACAAATCGATGGGCATGGGAGAGCGATAGTTATCACCTCTGGCAAACCAGCGCTGTACTGTGGCATCGCTACGGGAGCAAATACAGGCTATGACTTCGTAAGTAACCAACCATTTCCCATAAAACTTAGGTGCGCTTGACCTTGGCGAATTTAATTCGCCAAGGTCAAGA
>NZ_JAAHIE010000238.1:0-10768 GCF_010671945.1 Moorena sp. SIO4E2 | reverse complement strand
TTTCAGATACGGATTGTATCTGAATAATACTGATGCCACGGATAGGTATATTGCTGGTTTTCGTGTACTTCACAAAAAGGAACGATCTGGGTGTATCCCTCAGTCATCAAGAGATCTTCATAGAGAGTCCCAAAATCCTCTTCTTTGAACTTCTGCATTCGTCCCTGTCCCAAGACTTGGGTGTGAATTTCAAGAAAGTCATGTTGGTTATGGATGGCACAATTGGTACGAGAAGGGGCATACCAAAGGTTAACTTTAACAGAGAACTTTTCTTGTTGATGGGGTGTACTCGATTGCCTTGCCATAAAATAGGGATCGACTTCTATAATTCCAGCCTCATCTTGAGGAGACTTCCACAGCGGTACATCTTTGGGGAAGTCGATCAAATTACCTAATAGATTCCACCCTGGCTCAAAGACAATCTTGCCGATGTTTTTGCTCTCTACTACCTCCAGCAAAAGTAAGGATTTGGCTTTTTGGACAGTAGTATCTTTGAGGATGGTCGATGAAAAAGCCGGAATAATGCTGGTGTTCGTTTCGCTCAGGTAAGCATCTGTCTCTTCAGGATTAACGGTGATAGTACGACTGTTAATGGGATAATTTTCCACATTTTCAACGTACTTCCCATCTATGTAGGCACCGGAAAAGTTAAGTTGTTTAACTTGGTTAGCTTTCATCTGTTTTTGACACAGAATTAAAGGACTAGCTACCTAAGAGGTTGTCTGATAAGTCTCATTTGCTACATCCAAGCCCCCGTTGGTCCCCCAAGCGAGCAATCCCTCGCTTGGGGGACTTTTAGCAGCAAATTGATTCTTCCCCACCGGTGCGCACCGCATAATTGGGGGGCTAGGGGGCAAAATTCAGTATCAAAAAACTTTTTAGATATCCTCTAAGGCGGAAGGCAAAATGAAGAATGGTGAATGCTGAAAGCAGAATACATAAAGCAGAATTATAAATTCTCATCAATTCTTAATTATACATTCTTAATTATACATTCTTAATTCTTCATTCTTCATTATTAAAACCTCTTATCCAAAAATTGCAGAAGATAAGAAAACTACTCCTACTGAGCAGATACCAAAGCCTAAAATTCGCATCAGTGGGAAGGGTTGATCTCTCCATTGTTTGATCAAGCTCTTACTCAGGTATAGTGCTAGGATTGCGATACCATACTGAATCACACTGAAGCCAATCAGGTAAGCCAAGAGTGGACTGATTTCAGCACCTACAATTGCTTCACCATAGGCATAGCCATGAAACATACCAGCTAAGCTCGCTAACCCTAGCACTACGGATATATTGGGAATTTTGGCACTCAACAGTAGTCCGCCAAAGAGCACCACTGAAGTAGCGATCGCAATCTCTGGTATTGGTAAGTCCATTCCCAGCAAGTGAATACCTGTGCCGACTAGGGTGGTGAGGACAAAAGCACCGGGAATCAGGAAACCACTGGTAAATCCAGCTGCAATTAAGCCAACAGCAATCACAAAGGCGAGATGATCGAAACCAATCACGGGATGACCTAATCCAGACAAAAATCCTGTGATGAAATTATCGGGTCTCTCGCCACCAAAGGGATGGTGAGCCATAGCTTGTTGTGCTGTACTTAAAATCCCCATCCATACCAACAGAGCCATAGCATTAAAGCCAAGTTTCTGGTTTTGGTAACGGGAGATAGAAGACCGATTGCTTGGGGAAAATTTGCTTTTTGACATCTGGTAAATGCTGGTCAATGACTGATAAAAATACTTGCAACAGTTTAGTGCTAATTACCTTGAAATACTAGGCTTTATAAGACTATCTTGAAAAAGTCTACAGTAGTGTCGTAGCACAGTTAAACTGATAGGATAAAAAGTGATAAAGCGTTGAATTTATTAATTTTTAGTCTCTTATCACTTTCTTCTTACTTAGTTACTGTCAGCGCTTTCTTAGGGGTTAGTTACTTTGTAAGCAGTAAGCAGTAAGCAGTAAGCAGTCAGCAGTCAGCAGTCAGCCGTCAGCCGTCAGCAGTCAGCCGTCAGCCGTCAGCAGTCAGCCGTCAGCCGTCAGCAATCAGTGGTCAGTGCTCAGTGGTCAGCCGTTGGCCAATGGCCACTCAAGTAGCACCTCAAGTAGCGCATAAGCTGATAGCTGATAGCTGATAGCTGATAGCTGATAGCTTACAGATCAAACCTATTAAATACTTTTTACTCAACCACTAGTTCTCAAAAAGGGCATCACAAACGTTACTGGGAAATGTGGTTGCCTACTGACTAATTTTTTTGGAAATGCTACATCAGACATCATCTGTACCTCGCAGATGGATTTAACAACTGAAACCATTGGTGGGCATTCTGACTTAGAGGTCACAGACCTCATCACAGCTGCGGGACAGCGCCGGACTTGCACCGGACTTTCCCCGTTACCTCTGGTGAGTGCTCTTCACCAGAACCGATGGAACTTCAGGTAGTTTAGCACAATCTGACCTATATTATTTGTTAAATATTAATTAAGATATTAATTACGATTAATTAAGATTAATTAATCGTAATTAATTAAAGCGGTTTTTAGTTTAATGAGGTACATAGGATTTTTTACCTATTCCCTATTCCCTATTCCCTATTCCCTATTCCCTGTTCCCAGATCCGCTGTTCCCAGATCCGCTGTTCACTGTTCCTACGATCTTGGGTTATCCCTTTCCTCAAGACTAGGGAACTGCCCTACTGCCGGGAGAGGGGTAGCATGGTCATCGGGAACGATTTTTGAACCAAATATTTTAGCGTAAACTTGGGTAAATTCAGCTCCTAAAAAGATAATTTGAGAGGAATAGTATACCCAAGCCAATAAAACCACCAAAGAACCAGCAGCACCGTAACTTGAAGAAAAACTGCTTCTGCCGAGATACCATGACAATAGCCATTTACCCAAGTTAAACAGTAAGGTAGTGATAATTGCTCCAACCCAGACATCCTTCCAGGCAATTTTCACATCTGGCAAGTACTTGTAAACCAGAGCAAACATCAGGCTAAGAATACCAAAGGACACCAGCAAGTCCAGAATTGTCCAGACAAAGTCAAGTTGGTAGAGCCACAGTAAACCCAGTTCCTGGAGAAATTCGCTCTTATAAGACCTCACAGCGGATAAGGCAGTACTGATCACAGCGGATAATAGCAGAAAAAGTCCTACACCCAGCACGGTCAGAAACGAAAGAATCCGTTTTTTCAAAATACCCCAGATGCCCCGTCCTGGTTTCAGCTTCACATCCCAAATCGTATTCAAGGCATCTTGGAGTTCGCCAAATACCCCAGATGCACCGAACAACAGCACCACAATACTAATCAAGGAAGCCAACCCCCCACTAGCATCAGGCCGATTGGCATTAGTAATTGCTGTCTGAATAAACTGTGCCCCCTGTTCCCCAACCAATCCTTGGATTTGTTCTACAATCTCGCCCTTAGCCGCCTCTTCCCCAAAAATAGACCCCACAATTGCGATCGCAATTATTAGCACTGGCGCTAGGGAAAAAATCATGTAATAGGATAATGCTGCTGCTAGTCGAGATGCGTTATCCTCCTTCCATTCTTTAAACGTTTCTTTAAGCAGTCCTAAAATAGCCTTGGGATTCATCACCATCACTCCTGGTCTCATAACTCCTGGGCTTAGTTATATCGGCATCGTTCCAGTTGGAAATACCTGACAATGCCTGAGAATATTCTAGATTGACAATTGATCCCGGTTAACCAACTATGGTTTCATAAGTCAGTTAATCCTAAGCATTCAGCTATCAGCCGTCAGCTATCAGCCAAAGGCCAAGGGCTTTTACCCAGACTTTCCATTCTGATTAATCTCGAACTATTAAATTCTCCCGTTTGCGTATTGCGCATTGCCCATAGGCGCACACTACGCTAACAAGATTTATTTTACGGCGGTTTGCATAACTATCAAGTACACAGGATTTTCTCTTTCTTCCCTCTTCCGAACGCGCCCCGCGTGGCCTACGGCCTCAGTCCCTGCTCCGAAGTCCCTGCTCCCTAAAACCCAAGAATTTGTACCTGACTGAATTGCAAACCGCTGTAAGCATGATAGCTGACAGCTAGTGGGGTAAGCTAATTGCATAAAAACCAATAACATCTTAAGTTACCCATGATTGAAAACCAATTTGTAACCAACTTCGTCTCCTCCTTATCCAAACGTGGCAAACTACCAATTAGCTTTGTACTTCATTGGGAAGATGGGTCAAGCACCACTATGGGAGAAGAGAAACCGATCTTGGATATATACATCAAAAATCCAGCTGGTCGAAAAGCTTTCATGTCTTTAGACGAATTACTGATACTGGAAGCTTACATCAAGGGTGATATTGATCTCGAAGGGAACTTAATCAACGCCATGTCGTTCCAGGAGCTGTTATCCGATCAGCATATTTTGCTAAAGATAGGTCGCCGACTCAAACCCATCTTACTTGGGCGGGAAAAATGCAATCCAGATTGGATATCAAAGCATTATGACTCCAATAATATCCAATTGTTCGCCATGGATACCGATTACAATACTTATACTCCTGGGATATATGATAAAGATGAGGATAGCCTAGAGGTTGGAGCTGAACGCAAGTTAGACTTTGCCTTTCAATCTCTTAATCTCAAACCGAATGATTCGGTACTCGATATTGGCTCTGGCTGGGGCGGTTTCCTGCGTTTTGCCGCACGCAGAAATATCCGTGTGACTGGAATTACCTTATCCAAGCACCAAAAACAGTATGTAGAAGATTTAATTGAAAAAAACAACTTTGATGATGCAGAGGTCAAGTATCAAGACTTTTTCTCTTTCCAACCTAGCCAGAAATATGATGGCATAGTCATGATGGGGGTAATCGAAGATTTGTCTGATTATCCTCGCGTGATGGAGCGTCTCTTGAACTATCTTAAACCTGGCGGACGAGTATATCTCGACTTTGCCTCAGACAAAGAGTCATTTGTTACGCACAGTTTTATTACCAAGTATATCTGGCCGGGGACCTTTCGGATGGTGTATATGACGGAATTTATCGATGCTGTTAGAGAATCACCATTTGAGATCCAAGCCATCTATAATGACCGTCGCAACTATTATCTTTGGGCTAAGGGTATGTATGAGCGCTGGATGGAAAAAAAAGCAGATATTATCGACAAGTCAAATGAACAAATCTGGCGCACGTTCCGGATACTTTTTGCGGCGACAGCGGGTACCATGATCCAATCATCATACTATGCGACGGCCTATCGGGTGGTTTTAGAATTACCCGAGGATCATAAGTCTTTACAATAAGTGTGGTCAGACCTAGATTCCTAGAGCAATTTTGAATTGATGGTAATCGTTTAGCTTCTAGACTTATAGCGTTTCTCATAGTAATTAGCTACACAGGTTTTTTTCCCTCTCCCCTCACTAGGAGAAAGGCTAAGCAGGTAAACAAAATTAATTACACATTTTACAAAACTCAAAGTATTACAATGTAAGGGTTACAGAGATTGGGAGTAGGTAATTAATTCTGTGTAGGTGCTTATATGTCTGCTTCCAAATCAGATTACTATTGGAGTAAGCATTCAGCTATCAGCCGTCAGCCGTCAGCTAGGAGGTAGTAAATAAGCTTACGAACGAGTATGGCTGGTTGACAATCCCTGCTCGTTTTACTGATCCGAACCAGTGCAGTTAAAGCGCCGAATCGCTAATAGCTGATAGCTGATAGCTGATGGCTGAATGCTTACCTATTGAAAAAGTCGCCCTCAAGAATTTCCCATGGGGCTAGATCAACCATAGGGAGTCGTTAAAGAGTACTATTAGACTACTATGATTTGACTCAGGGAAGTTTGACAATAGTTGCTCTATGCCCGCACTGACCACAAAACCTGCCAACCCTACCTTTCCCCTCACCGCCGTGGTGGGTCAAGAAGCTATTAAACTCGCCCTCCTCCTCGCGGCCATTGACCCTGGATTAGGAGGCGTTGCGATCGCAGGACGCCGTGGCACAGCTAAATCAGTGATGGCACGGGCAATCCACACTCTGCTCCCCCCAATTGAAGTGGTTAAGGGTTCCTTGAGTAACTGTACTCCAGAAGAAGAAGAGTTACAGGTTGACCAGTTGAAGGTTGACGGTTCTCCAGATACCGAAATCATCCCAGCTCCCTTCATCCAAATTCCTCTAGGAGTTACTGAAGACCGACTCCTGGGTTCAGTGGATGTGGAACAGTCTGTCAAACAAGGGGAACCTGTCTTTCAACCAGGATTACTTGCCCAAGCTCATCGGGGTGTGTTGTATGTGGATGACATTAACCTCCTTGATGACCAAATTGCTAATCAGCTACTGAGTGTTTTAACCGAAGGGCGGAACCTAATTGAGCGAGAAGGCATTAGTTTCCAACATCCCTGCAAACCAATTTTAATTGCCACTTACAATCCCGACGAGGGACCATTACGGGAACATTTATTGGACAGAATTGCCATTACCCTCTCTGCTGACGGTGTTTTGGCATTAGAGCAACGGGTGGAGGCAGTAGAACAAGCGATCGCATACGCTAACTCTCCCCAGCAGTTTCTGGAGGAATATCAGGAGGATCTTGATACCCTCAAGACGGATATTATTCTAGCGCGAGAGTGGCTCAAGGATGTTGAGATTACCCATGACCAAATTACCTATCTCGTCAATGAAGCCATCCGAGGTGGTGTCCAAGGTCATCGGGCAGAACTGTTTGCCGTTCGAGTTGCAAAAGCTGCAGCAGCCTTAGAGGGTCGTCAGACAGTTAATTCCGAGGATTTGCGTCGGGCGGTGGAATTGGTAATTGTCCCCCGTGCCACTATGGTAGAAACACCACCAGAAGAAGCACCACAACCTCCTCCTCCCCCACCCCCACAAGATCAATCTCAGGAAGAGCAAGACCAAGAGGAAGACAAAGAGGACGACAATGACTCAGAGGAGCAAGAACAGGAAGCTCCGAATATCCCGGAAGAGTTTCTCTTTGACCCAGAAGGGGTGATCCTTGACCCGAGTGTGCTCTACTTTGCCCAGATGGCACAACGGCAAGGTAAGTCCGGAAACCGTAGCATTATCTTTTCAGAAGACCGGGGTCGGTATGTCAAACCGATACTACCGAAGGGTAAAGTAAGGCGGATTGCTGTAGATGCCACCCTCAGAGCTGCTGCACCCTATCAAAAAGCTCGTAGGCAACGTCATCCTAACCGTCGGGTTATTATCGAACAAGGGGATTTACGATCCAAGCGGTTAGCCCGAAAAGCTGGCTCCTTGGTAGTTTTTGTGGTAGATGCGTCAGGGTCTATGGCTCTAAACCGGATGCAATCTGCTAAAGGAGCAGTGATGCAGCTTCTGACGGAAGCTTATGAAAACCGTGACCAAGTCTCCCTGATTCCCTTCCGGGGAGAACAAGCCGATGTGCTGTTACCCCCTACCCGTTCCATTGCTTTAGCAAAGCGGCGTTTGGAGCGATTACCTTGTGGTGGCGGTTCCCCTTTAGCTCATGGATTGACTCAAGCAGTGCATGTGGGCATGAATGCTCAATTGTCTGGGGATATTGGTCAAGTGGTAATTGTGGCAATTACTGATGGTCGGGGCAATATTCCCTTAGCTCGTTCCTTGGGAGAAACTCTACCAGAAGGGGAAAAGCCAGATATTAAAGGGGAATTGTTGGAAATTGCTGCTCGCATTCGAGCTAATGGGGTTCAATTATTAGTAATTGATACCGAGAGTAAGTTTGTTTCTACTGGTTTTGCTAAGGAATTAGCTAAACAAGCAGGTGGTAAGTACTATCATTTACCGAAAGCTACAGATAAAGCGATCGCAGCTATGACTAAGAATGCGATCGCTGATATCACATCTAGGTAAAGAAGGTTAACTATTGGGCGTTGCTGATTCTCAGTATGGTTTCGCCCCCCTAGCCCCCCAATTCTGGGCAGGGCTGTTTCTTGCGTCGGACTAAAATTTGATTGGTGGGGAGGTGGGGAGATAGGGAGATAGGGAGATAGCGGTGCGACCCGTGGCGAATTTAATTCGCCTACGGAAAGCGCACCGTCGGGGAATTTTTATTAAGAAAAAGGTATTTTTAAGCTAAAAAAATCCCTCTTCCCATTACCCCACCTCCCTTTCACGGGATTAAATTGACAATTTATTCATGAAAATGAAACAGCCCTGCCCAATTCTGGGGGAGAAAACTCTCAAAGTCCCTCATAATTGGGGGATTTAGGAGGCTTTAATAAAACTAGATTATCGCGCATTCATTCCTTAATTCAGCAACCCCAACTATTGAATAATGTTGACTGTTGACTGTTAATATTTAATCTATTTATAGCAGCTTTCAAGCTAGTAAGGTGCATTATTTTTTCTTTTAGGGAGCAGGGAAAATTTATTAGTAAAGTCGTAAGAGTCAAGAGCTAAAAAGTAAAGTTTTGTGTACCTAATTAGGATCAGAACCGCTATATTTTTATTTTGTCACTATCCTATAAGCAGTACAAGCAATAAAACAACTATGAGATCTAGAATTAAATTTTTGAGCTTTCTATTATCAGCAGCAGTATTGGGGTTAACGGTAGAGTTAGCTACTCATACTTCTAGTGTAGAAGCAGGAACTAGGAGGGTTTGTGTAGGTGGACTATGTCGGGAGATTTACGTTCCAGACGTAAATGTTCCAGGGATAAATGATATAAGACGTGAAATACAAAATTGTTTCAGTGGTGGATGCGATCCAGGTAGACTGATTGATATAGGAATTCCTGTTGAAGAAATATGGGGGGAGGCTGGTAGAGGAGCTTATCGCGCTGCTGCTGAATGGATGAGAACGAACAATAGAAGTGGTCGTTCCTTAGACAACTTTCAGAAGCGATATCTACGACCTCATTTTGGAGATTTGGTTGACCGTGTTAGAGTTACCTACAATGCTAACTTGCTAGATGAATGGTCAGCTTTTGGGTATACAATTAGTCAAGGCTCTGGAGCTCAAGCTTATTGCGACCAAATTTATGTTAACGATTCATATAGGTCGAGTGATACTAATCAGCTTGTTTTACTAGCTCATGAGCTTATTCATTCCCAGCAGTGTCAACGGCATGGTGGTTACTCTGGTTTTGGTTATCATTATTTCAAAGAATATAAGAAGGCTAACCAAAATTACAGAAACAATAAGTTAGAACAAGAAGCTTTCACTTTTGAGGATCAGTTTGCAGGGTGGATAGGTGTACAGGTAGCTGTTGGGGGCATCCTTAGTGATTATCATTCTGGTTGTAACAGCTTAGGAAAATCACGTTCACCAGATTGTGTTTCAGCGATGCACCGATATTGCTATAAAAACAATCGTGGAAGCGCAGGATTAAGCCAAGAAGTAGGACCAGGTGCATTTGGAGTAGCCTGTTTTAACCCTAGATGGTATGGGGATGTTTCTGTTAATACTCTTCGTAGTTATCACCAAGGATGTGACAACTTAGGCAAATCACAAGCTCCAGATTGTGTTGCAGCGATGCACCGATATTGCTTTGAGAAACGTGGTGCAGGGGCAGGATTAAGCCAAGAAGTTGGGGCTGGTGTGTTTGGAGTAGCCTGTTTTAACCCTAGATGGTATGGGGATGTTTCTGTTAATACTCTTCGTAGTTATCACCGAGGGTGTGACAACTTAGGCAAATCACAAGCTCCAGATTGTGTTGCAGCGATGCACCGATATTGCTTTGAGGAACGTGGTGCAGGGGCAGGATTAAGCCAAGAAGTTGGGGCTGGTGTGTTTGGAGTAGCCTGTTTTAACCCTACATGGTATGGGGATGTTGCTCCAGTACTCAGACGCTAATTTAGATAAAATGCAAAAACCATGGTGGCGATTGCTCTTTGAGATACTTCTAATTACTCCTCAACTAGAAAACAATTGATCAATACCCCCAGTAAAAGTTGGCGAGGGAATAAACAAGCGATCGCTACTGTCGGGGATTTTAGGAGCTGCGATCACTTGCCTTAAAATGATTTTTCAATCTACTGATCGTGTTTGCCTGCTTGAGTTAACAGCCTGGAAAGCCCATAGTTCCCTTACCGCCCTTTGCTTCTATTCCCCTAGGACTTACCCACCAAGACCAATAAAACCTGGTTTCTAGTTACAATTCAAAGGGTGAAATCGCTGTAATTACCTTCAATAATAGGGTTTGGGGCGTAAGTGCTAAACTTGATAGAATTTGCGCGAAAGATGACCAATTTTTGAATCAACAACTATGAAACGCCGAAAATTTTTTAGTAACGCTGCGCTTGGTGCAGCCAGTACAGCTGCCTTAGCGGCCTGTAATCAAGCTAGTACAGGACCCGTTGCTCAATCCGGCAGTCAGCCTATGGTTCGATGGAAAATGGTGACCAGCTGGCCAAAATCCCTTGATACTATCTATGGGGGAGCTGATACTGTCTGTAAACGGGTCAGTGCCATGACCAATGGGCGTTTCCAGATTACCCCCTCTGCTGCTGGTGAAATTGTACCAGGATTAGCGGTTCTCGATGCCGTGCAACAGGGAACCGTTGAGTGTGGTCATACCGCTAGTTACTACTACGTTGGCAAAAATCCAGCCTTAGCATTCGGCACTAGTGTACCCTTTGGTCTAACCGCTCCACAACAAAATGCCTGGTTGTACCACGGTGGTGGCTTGGAATTACTTCAGGAACTCTATGCTGACTTTGGCGTGATTAATTTTCCAGCGGGTAACACCAGTGCTCAGATGGGAGGTTGGTTCAAGAAACAAATTAATTCTGTAGCTGACCTGAAGGGATTAAAAATGCGTATCC
>NZ_JAAHIE010000237.1:4664-10777 GCF_010671945.1 Moorena sp. SIO4E2 | reverse complement strand
TGTCCAAACCCCCGAAACTCCCCAACGTCCAAACTTCCTTTCTGTTGGGACTCTTTCATGGGGTAGTTTTCAAACACCAAAATGCTTTCAAATAAAGGCGTTCCCTGGGGGACATCGCTCAGGGTTTGAATCTCAGCCAGGGGATAGTAGGCATATTGCTCTTGTTCAATTTGTTGGGCTTGTAATTCCTTGAGCCATGGTAACAGCTCAGTTTCCCTGGCAACCTTAACCCTGGTTGCCAAGGTATTGATCAACACTCCCACCATCGATTCCACTCCCGGCAGAGTTGTGGACCGACCAGAAACCGTGGCACCAAAGATAATATCGGACTCTCCACTATAACGGGATAGTAAAATTGCCCAGGCTCCTTGCACCACAGTATTGAGGGTTAAATGATGCTGTCGAACCAAGGATTGTAGTTGGTTGGTATTCTCTGGAGATAAAGAGAAGCGTTGTTCTTGGTGGCCTTTGGTTTGTTGTTTCCCTTGATTAACCCTGATGACTGTGGGAGATTCAAATCCTTGGAGTTTTTGCTGCCAAAAGGTCTTGGCTTGTTCTAGGTCTTGTTGTTTTAACCAACTGATATAGTCTCGGTAGGGACGTGGAGACTTTAGGTGTAAGGCTTCTCCTTTAATTGTGGCTTCATAGAAGGCAAAGGCTTCTTGAAGAACGATCGCCATCGACCAGCCATCGAAGAGGATGTGGTGATGACTCCAAAGCAATTGATAGGTTTGATCACCCAGTTGGATCAAATTCAACCGCATGAGGGGGGCTTGTTCTAAATCAAACCCAAGGCGACGATCACTGTCTAATAAGCCTTCTAAACGATACTGTTGCTCTTGTGCTGTCAAATCTTGCCAGTGGTGGTATGTCCAAGGGAGTTCCACCTGTTTGTGTACGACTTGTAAAGGGTCATCCACTTCTTCCCAATAAAAGGAACTCCTTAACACAGGATGGCGTGCCACCACTTGCTGCCAGGCTTGTTCTAACACTGCACCTTTCAATGTTCCTTTGATTGTGCAGAGTAATTGCTCGAAATACACCTCCGACTCCGGCTCATACACCGTATGAAAGAGCATTCCCTGCTGCATGGAAGACAGTTCGTAAATCTCTTCAATGTTTTTGTTCTCCATGATGAGACTACCTCCGCTTCCGCTTATTCATTCTGGACATCAGTTTGTCAAGCTGTTTTTGATTAAGATTACTGGCTGAAAAGTCCGAAGGCGTATAGCCCCCAGTATCGGGACGTTGACAGTGTGTAATCAGGGTTTCCAAGGCTTGGATAAAGCCATGGGCTAACCCTTCAATGGTGGATTTTTTATGAATGCGATCGCTATAGGCAAAGGTCATCTCTAGCTTCCCTTCACTGACAAACCCACTCACCCCTAATAAATGACTCCGGTAGCTCCTGGGACTCTGCTCAGATTTTAATTCTTTAATCACGCCCAACCCAGTGGAGGTAGAAAGCATTCTCTCCAGCTGACCCAGGTAATTAAAGCTGACAGGGGCTGGCTTTAAGGCTGCTAATTGTTGCTTTATGTCCGAATCCTGATGCAGGTATCGCAACACCCCATAACCGATGCCTCCTTTTGGAATACGACGGAGTTGCTCTTTAATGGATTTCAAAGCTTCTCCAGGATCTTCTAAAGATTCTAGAGTTAACTGTACCGGAAACAGGGTGGTAAACCAACCCACTGTCCGAGATAAATCTACATCCTCAAATAAGTCTTCCCGTCCGTGTCCTTCAAGGTCAATTAGGAGGGAAGGCTGCCCTGTCCATCCACCGAAACTCTGCACCAAAGCAGTCAGTAGCACATCATTAATGCGGGTGTTATAGACCGATGGCACATCCTGTAACAGGGTGCGGGTTAGTTCCTCAGCCAAAGCAATGGACACCTTAGCGGTGGATGCGATCGCTTTATTCTCTTGCTCTGCTGGGTCACCCGGATAATCCACAGGTAATTCAGGCTGGTTAACCTGACCCTGAGATAACCAGTAACTGAGTTCTGTTGCCAGTTCTTGGGAAGCTGCATAATCGACCAATTGGTTTGACCAGTCTTGAAAAGCAGTGGTCTTAAGGGGTAATTGAATCTCTTCCCCCCGATCGATCTGTTGGTAAAGGGTTCCGAGATCTTCCAGTAAAATCCGCCAGGAAATCGCATCTACAGCTAAGTGATGAATCACCAATAACAAATAGTCAGAGTGGTCTTGCCCACATTGAAACCAAGTCACCCCAAGGAGTAAACCAGAAGACAGATCTAAACTGGCTTGTTGTTCGGCTTCTTTGTGCTTCAGTGCTGTGACTTGTTCTTCTGCTGTTAACTTACATAAGTCAACAATCTCAACGGGAGTGGGTTGATCGGGTTTAGTGTTCCTTTGCTGCCAATGTTCTTTTTCTTTGACAAACTGTAAGCGCAAACTGTCATGATGGACCAGTAGATGACCAACAGCCTTTTCCAAAACCTCAGCTTTGAGGTCTAAAGTGACGTGCAAGAGGATGGACTGATTGAAGTAATGGGGATCAGGCAAATTCTCTTGGAAAAACCACTGTTGGATGGGCGTCAAAGGCACTATCCCTGTGACCAGCCCTTGATTAGCTTCAACTTTACGGGTGGTTCCCACCACTTCTGCTAACTCAGCAATGGTTTGATGTTGGAATAACTGTTTAGGGGTAAACTGTAACCCTGACCGTGCAGCACGGGCAATCATCTGGATACTGACGATGGAATCTCCCCCCAGTTCAAAGAAGTTATCGTGAATCCCCACTTGTGCTATTCCCAACACTTCCGCCCAAATCTTCCTTAAGTGCCCCTCAATCCAGGTAAGAGGTTCCTCAAGGTCTCCCAGGGTTTCCAAATTCAGGCGTTCTGGTACTGGTAAAGCCCGATGGTTGACTTTCCCACTAGGGGTTAGGGGCAAGGCATCTAACATCACCAGGCTAGAAGGAACCATGTAAGGGGGAAGTGTCTCTTTGAGCATCTGAGTCACTGCATTGATCTCAATCTGACCCTTGTCATGGGGGACAACATAACCCACCAAACGTTTATTCCCTGGGGTTTCTTCCCGGGCAACCACCACAGATTGAAAGACTTGGGAGTGTTGGTTGAGGACCGCCTCAATTTCTCCCAATTCAACTCGGAAGCCCCGAATTTTAACTTGATTATCCAGGCGACCCAGAAACTCTAGGTTTCCGTCTGCTCGGTAACGCACCTTATCCCCAGTTTTATACAGACGACTGTTTGAGTCTTGATTGAAAGGGTCTGAAATGAATTTTTCTTGAGTCAAGTCTGGACGATTGAGATACCCTCTAGCCACCCCTGCACCGCCAATGTGCAATTCTCCTGGTACACCCACAGGAACGGGCTGCAAGGATTCATCCAGCACGTAAGTCTTGGCATTGGGAATTGGTCGTCCAATGGCAATGGGTTGTCCTTGCTGTGGTTGGTTGACCAACTGACTAACGGTTGCGATCACTGTTCCTTCTGTGGGTCCATAACTGTTGACAAGGGTTACAGAATCCCCAACAAACTCTAGCCAGAGTGAGACTTTTTCCGGTAAGGCACGTTCTCCACCGATAATGACTAACCGTAATGATTCTGGCAACACCAGACGCTCCTGGGTTAGTTCGCTACATAGTAAATGCCAGTAGGCTGTGGGAAAATTCCACACCGTCAACTGTAATCTTTGGGACTGATCCACGAACTCAGGGATGGATTGAATCATCTCTTCTGTCCGTAATATCAAGGTTGCCCCCTGAGTCAGACAAGGATAAATTTCTTCGGCTGCGGTGTCGAAGCTAATTGATGCAAATTGGAGAATGCGATCGCTTTTGGTGATTTTGTAGGTAATCACCGCAGCTTTGGTAAAATTCACCAACGATCGATGTTCAATCATTACCCCTTTAGGTTGTCCTGTCGAGCCAGAGGTATACATCACATAAGCTAAATCTTCTGGAGTGACTGTACTTTCTGGGTTTTGTGTGCTGTATTGGCTAATAACATCCTCTTGAGTATCAAGACAAACCACTGCCATTGGATGTTCTGATTTTAGGGTTGACCACTGCTTTTTGGTCACTAAAACTGACACCTGTGCATCATTGACCATATAACTCAAGCGCTCTGATGGATAGGCTGGATCCAGGGGAACATAAGCCGCCCCTGCTTTGAGAATGCCTAACAATCCAACAATTAAGTCTAAGGAGCGATCGATACACAATCCCACCAAAGTTTCTGGTTTAACTCCCAAGGTTTGCAGGTGTCGCGCCAGTTGGTTGGCTTTAGCATTTAATTCCCCATAGGTTAAATGCTGCCCTGCAAAGCTGACAGCAACAGCTTCTGGGCTATTTTGGACTTGAGCTTCAAACAGGTGGTGAATACATCCGTTAATTGAATAGTCAGCCTGGGTTTGATTCCAGTCCACTAATAGCTGATGTTCTTGGTCTGGGGACAAGATTGGCACTTGAGACAGTTTCTGACTCGGATTAGCCACAATCCCTTCTAACAAGATTTGGTAATGTCCCATCATCCGTTCAATGGTTGTACCATCAAACAGGTCGCTGTTGTATTCCCAGATCATGGTAATTCCTTCTTCTCCCTCGGCTGTGGAACCTTGTCCCACTCGTTGTTCAGACCTAGGAATCGTCACCACATCAAGGTCGAATTTGGCAGACTGATTACTTAGTGCTTCATACAAACTCATCTCCAGCCCTGGCAGTTTCAAGTCTGATAAGGGAGAGTCATGGAAGCTAAACATGACCTGGAATAAGGGATTATGACTCAGATCTCGCACTGGATTGAGAGCGTCTACCACCTTGTCGAAGGGCAGGTCTTCATTAGCGTAACCTTCTAGGGTCACTTGACGAACCCGATGGAGTAACGTTCTGAAACTGGGGTCTCCTGATAAATCAGTGCGCAATACCAAATTATTGACAATCATGCCAATTAACCCTTCCGTGCCAGGGATGCGTCGATTGGCCACTGCCGTACCCACGTTGAGGTCGTCCCTTCCGGTGTAGCGGTGCAATAGGGTCAGGAAGGCTGCAAACATGGTCATAAATAAGGTCGAACCTTCTTGACGACCGAGACGTCTGAGGTCTTGACACAGGTGCAAAGGTAACTCAGTTCTAATGGACGTTCCTTGATAAGTCTGCTCTGCTGGTCTGGGTCGATCGTAGGGTAATTCCAGAAGGGGGGCACTCCCTGATAGGGTTTGTTGCCAATAAGCCAGTTGTCGTTGGGCGGCTTCTCCTTTGACCCACTCCCTCTGCCAGTGAGCAAAGTCCACAAATTGGAGGGTGGGTTCGGGAAGGGGGGATAGATCACCGGTGGAGAAGGCTTTGTATAGTTCCACCAATTCACGAAGGAAGATATTAAACGACCAACCATCATGAACCATGTGATGTTCCACGTGAAGCAGAATATGGTCTTGAGGACTCAACCTTAAGAAGGTCCACCGGACGAGGGGCAGTTGAGTAAGGTCGAAGGGTTTTTGAAGTTCGACATCCAAATGTCTTTGGATTTCTGAGTCTTGATTGCTTTCTGGCACTGCTTGCAGGTCAACGACTGGTAATTGGATGGAGGGAGCAGGGTGAATCACTTGAAAAGGTCGTCCCTCCACAGCAGGCAGAGTGGTGCGGAAGATTTCATGGCGTCTGAGTATCTCCGTGAGGGTCTTTTCTAAAACCCTCACATCAAGTTGGCCTTTAAATCTTAGGGTAGACTGAAATTGGTAAGCTCGATTGGGTGCTAATTGTTCGATGAAGTAAACCCGTTCTTGGGCAAAAGAGACGGGCAAGTTGCCTTCCCTTACCATCGGTTGAATCGCAAGCAGTTGGGACTCTTCTTGTGAGGTCTGTGCTTGTTGAATGATTTGGCTCAATTGAGCGATTGTTGTTGCTTCAAAAAGGTTATGAAGCAGTAACTTCACCTGGAAAATATCCCAGATTCGGGTGATAATCTGGGTGGCGATTAGAGAATGTCCTCCTAAATCAAATAAGTTGTCATGGATCCCGATCTCCTCAAACCCTAATATCTCAGACCAAATGGAAACTAATTTTTCTTCCACGCCGTTACGAGGGGCAACCCAAGGGACATCCAAATCTGGGCGAGTTTTTG
>NZ_JAAHIE010000237.1:0-3949 GCF_010671945.1 Moorena sp. SIO4E2 | reverse complement strand
TTCTCCACCAAATAAAAGAGTCTCCAGATTCTGGAAGACCTGGGGAACTGTTCTAGCTACTTGATTGAATAAGGCGGTAGTTAAGAATAATACGCTAATGTTTTGTGTCTGGATTTGTGCTGCTAGGTCTTGGGGTGAAAGAAGAATATCCTTTGGAAGTCCCACCAGTTGAGCCCCTTGAAGGAGAGCTCCCCAAATTTCAAAAGTGGCTGCATCAAAGGAAATATTAGAGGCTTGGGCAACTCGGTCCCTTGGGCTTAACTGAATATAGTTTGTGTTAATCACGAGGCGATTAACTGCCCGGTGAGGCACGGCAACCCCTTTTGGTTGACCTGTGGATCCAGATGTATAAATGACGTAAGCCAGATTCTCTGAGGTGGTGGTGTTGGGGAGATTCTCCTGACTGTGGCGATTAATGGCATCTCTTTCAGCCTCTAAACAAACCACTCTTACTTCTTGCTGCTGAGTTTGCCCGAGTCTTTCAATTAATTGCTGTTGAGTCAATAGGACTTTGATCTGAGCATCTTTAATCATGTAGCTCAGACGCTCTGTTGGATAGGTGGGATCTAGAGGAACATAAGCTCCCCCTGCTTTAAGAATGGCCAAAAGTCCCATGACTATTTCAGGCGATCGTCCCACACAAATCCCCACCAACACTTCTGGACCAACCCCCAGAGATTTGAAGTGGTGGGCTAATTGGTTAGCTTGGGCATTTAATTCTCGATAGGTTAACTGCTGATGTTCAAAGGTGAGTGCGATCGCATCAGGAGATTTGGCAACTTGCTCTTCAAACAATTGATGAATACACCGATCCTTTGGATAATCTGTCTGGGTATCATTCCATTCAACCAGTAACTTATGCTGCTCATCGGTTGTTAGAATCGGCAGATTTTGTCCTTTACTATAGTTTTGTTCAGACATCACCTTTAAGTCCAGGGTAAACGCATCTAAATTAAGTAATTTTTACCAAAAAAAATTAGCTAGATATTAGCTAGATTTTCGAATTTTAGCTAGTCATAATCAAGCTATTGGAGCTGAATAAAAATTTTCCTAGCCTCCTCCCTTAGTTCCCGAAAGAAATTTTAACTCGTCAATGTGGACGGCTATTCTGGACTATTCTGCTTATTTCCTTCGACAAAAATTGACTGATAATTCTCTAGTTAGTTACTGGTAGATGATAAAATTTTTATCATATAGTTATTGTCCATAGCCGCTCGATAGCGTTTCATTGTCTTGATCCAGTCGCTGATGGTTAAGGTTGCTGCGTGGGTCACGTGGGAGCACCGCTGTTTGCCCCGTGGGAACCCCCATGAGCAACTGGCGTGGTTTCCACGGACGGGCTGGGTCCCGAAACAAGTTCCGCACACAGACCCAAAACCATAAGCGACTGCATCAAGACGCTGTTTGTCATTTGTCAGACAACTTAAGACGTTCCTAAAAATTAGTCATGAAATCACTATCTCATATTTTGTGCTCAACTTAACCGGCATTTAGTGCAGGGTAAACGAACACATCTAATTTTATGAGTACTTACTATATATAGTGTTTACTTAATCCACCAAACACTATAGGTGACAATTTCATTCTCAACAAGCACCATAAGGAAGCACAATAAGCCAGGGTTTATTGACAATATGAGTTTGCCCTGGGGTTTTATTTATCACAAACTAGCCAATTTGTCAATAAAATTTAGAGGCGTTTGCCCTGTTAAGGTGCGGAATTCCGTCCCCCTCACGCCCCCTATTTCTTAATATCTAAGTTTATAATAGTAATATAGAGAAAATAGTCAAGGGAATACATCAACCTTAAGGTCTCATGGTTATCAAGCCTAGGGTGCTGCCATTGAAGGATAGATCTAATAATAATTAGATATTGGCATCATTAACTACTGCCAATAATCTTAGGGCTAAAACATCCAGATCAGCTGTGGGACTATAGTGTTTTCTATACTTATGAGGTACACAGTATTTTTCTTTATTCCCTGTTCGCTATTCCCAGATCCGCTGTTCCCTAAAATCTTATCTTAGGTGCGCTTTCCGCATCTAATTATTAAATTCGCCACGGGTCGCACCTCAAAATTGTGTACCTCACCCAATTGAAAACCGCTAGATTGGATAAGCTAGATTAAGAAATCGTGGCAGTTAAGGTAAGGAGGAAATTTTTTCGTGGGAGGTTCACTCGTGGAAGACCGTGACTATACGTTAATCATCGACAAAAGCGGCAGTATGTCTAGCCCAGACTACCAAGATAGGAGCAAAAGTCGATGGCAGATTGCCCAAGAGTCTACCTTAGCAGTGGCCAGAAAATGTGAACAGCTCGATCCAGATGGGATTACGGTTTACCTGTTTTCTAGTCGCTTTAGACGGTACGATAATGTTACCTCAGATAAAGTAGAACAAATTTTCCAAGAAAATGATCCCATGGGTCGCACCGATCTCGCTGGTGTGCTAAAGGATGCCACCGATGACTACTTTAAGCGCAAAGCGGCTGGGCAAACCAAACCCAATGGGGAAACATTATTGGTGATAACCGATGGTGAGCCAGATGACCGCAAAGCCGTAATGCGAGTCATCATTGAAGCATCTCGGAAAATAGACAAGGATGAAGAACTAGGCATTTCACTGATCCAAGTGGGTAATGATGCCATGGCAACTCGGTTTCTTAAAGCACTTGATGATGACCTTCAAGGGGCTGGGGCTCAATTTGACATCGTGGACACAGTCACTCTGGAAGACATGGAGAATATGACCTTAGCCGAGGTTCTGCTTAACGCGATTATTGATTAACCTAAGCTAGCCAAGATTCCCAATGCTTAAACTCCATCCCACGACTAACTATCACGTGGGATGGCTTGTAATCAAAAGAATTTTGAATTAATTGACACCATTATTTTATTGAGATCAGCTGTAAAAAATCAACCGCTACATTTAGTGTAAGAAGAAAACCAACTACCCTAAATCTGCATTTTTTGAAAAAAATTGAGGGAGTTTCCCCCCCGGAAAGGTTTGTAAGCGCCTCAAAAAAAACCTTTTTCATTACTCGAATTGTAAAATTAGTCTCCCCATTTTCGGCTTAAAGATTTAGCATATAAGAGTGACTGAACTTTACTATCCCTTACATTCCTTAAGGGAGGGTCATTGGTTCAAGCTCATTTGCGGAGCCAGTTTTCAACACCTCCCTGCTGTTAGAAGCCTAACCTTGGCTTACACCCTCGCCGGTGCCGATTGTATTGATGTGGCAGCTGACCCGGCGGTCATTTCGGCGGCGAAAGATGCCTTACAAGTCGCCAGCACCATGGGAAAAGAAGCCAAACAGCGAGGGTTTGGCTTCCTTGGCAGACCATGGCTGATGGTGAGCTTGAATGATGGGGAAGACCCCCATTTCCGGAAAGCCGAATTTGACTCGGATTTGTGTCCAGGGGACTGCCCTCGTCCCTGTGAAAAGATTTGCCCAGCACAAGCAATTACTTTCCAGAATGGCAGTGAAGCTTACTCTGGTGTGCTCGACCAACGCTGTTATGGCTGTGGTCGTTGTCTGCCAGTTTGCCCCCATCAGCTGATCACTACTCGGTCATACGTATCAGCTCCTTTTGCGATCGCACCCCTGATTCTAAGCAATGGCGTTGATGCTATAGAAATTCACACCAAAGTCGGGAATTTACCAGATTTTAAAAGACTCTGGCATGCGATCGCACCCTGGTGCGCTCAACTCAAACTCCTAGCCATTAGCTGCCCAGATGGTAAAGATTTGATTGACTACCTAAAAGAAATCTACCAACTAATCCAGCCTTTACCCTGTCCTCTAATCTGGCAAACCGATGGACGTCCTATGAGTGGGGATATAGGCATGGGCACAACTCATGCTGCTATCAAACTCGCTGAGAAAGTCATCGCTGCTGGATTACCAGGATACGTACAGTTAGCTGGTGGTACCAATAACCACACCGTCA
>NZ_JAAHIE010000236.1:0-10802 GCF_010671945.1 Moorena sp. SIO4E2 | reverse complement strand
AGCGTGGCCTACGGCCTTAAATGCTGGGCAAGTCAGCCACTTACGTGCCTAAAAAATAGAACTTATTGTATTGTTCCGGTGGGTCGGGGCATCCCGTGTCGTTAATAAAGTAACCCGTGTATCCGAACGCGCCCCGCGTCGGCGAAAGCCGATAGTGATGGCTGGAGTTGGTAAGAAGCCCACACTGTAATCTTCGATGAGCGTGTGGGAGTATGTCACCGAAAATTCTGTAGGAAAAATTGGTGAAGGGGACTTTTCTCGAATTCAGCGTCTATGTTTACCTTTTGATAGGCTGATTTCAAAAATCAGCCTATCAAAAGGTAAACAAAAACGTCGAATCAGAAAGGCGGCCAGAATAATCACTATCAGAATACAGAACTTGATCAATGAATTGCATCACAAAGCTGCCAGATTTTTGGTTGACAATTTTGACTTTATTCTGCTTCCCACTTTTGAGACATCTCAAATGTCAAAACGACAAGAGCGAAAGATTCGTTGGCCAAAAGGCCACGCTACGCGAACAAAAACAGTCCGAAACCTACTCTCTTTTTCTCATTACAGGTTCAAACAGTTCCTTAAGCATAAAGCTTTCGAGACAGGAAAGCTCGTAGTTGATGTATGTGAAGCCTACACCAGCCAAACTGTCAGCTGGACAGGTGAACTCGTCAAAATTGGTGGAAGCAAAATCATTAAGTCCAAAATTGATGGTCAAAAAATGGATAGAGATATAAATGGCGCTCGTGGGATATTCCTGAGAGCTTTGGTAGATACACCCTGGATGCGAGAGCATCTTGCCTTGGCGGGCTAATTTCTACCTTGGTAGACTTTGGTAGCTAAAAAGTATCGGAATACAGTTGATCACAGACTTAATTATTGAAAATAGAGTCAGTAAATTTAGGTGCTATAGGTATCTTCAATGAATTGTGAAAATTTTTGATTCCTACTCCCTGCTCCCTGTTCCCTGCTCCCTTTCCTATGGGTATAACCCTGGCAATTTATAGATCCTGTAAGTATTACACAACTAGCGATTGAGCGTAGGTCACGGGACGGGAATGCCATAGGATCCTAATCATTAATCCAAACTAGGCTCAAATCACTTAATCCTTCTGAGGATAAAGGTTGTATAAATTAGCGGCTCCGAAAGGGTAAAAAAATATAGTTCATAGAACATACCACATTATAGCACCAGCCAAAAGCAAATCTGAATTGGGTCTAAAAAAAAGGCTTGACAAATTATTTTTAAGATATTAGTATGATTAAGTAAAACCAGAGCTGTGATGATTCAATCTGCCTATTATAACATAAAACTTCTGGTCAAAATGCTTATGGGTAAAGCTTGGCCAGGATTTAATCAGATAGGCAAATCTAAAGCTTAGATGCGCAACAGCTTATCAAAAATTTAGGGTGCTTAAAAAAATGAGAGCTAACCGGTTGTGTGCTAGGTCTGTTTAAGGATATACCTGCCACAATCACCAGCTGGTTTCTATAGCTATTTGCAGCTTAAAGGTTAAAGGTTAACTACCTCTGGACGTGTTGTTCACAGCCCTCTGTCAGCAAGAGGGTAATAACTTAGATACACATTAGATACACACCAACGAGGTAAATTAATGTTCAAATTCATCAAGCAATTGTTCTTAGCTGGTCTACTCAGCATTCTGATTACCAGCGGTATTTTTGTACCGAAAGCCTATGCTCAGTTTCCTTGTCAACCTCCTGGTCCTGATAACGGTACTCTATGTGCTGTTGTCTTCTCTGAAAAAGGTCCCCAAGATGGTCAAAGCTGGCGTAGCAGTGATAATTTCAGCACAGGATATTGCCCAGGAACTCAGATGATGTGGATCGCCCAAGGTCCGGATGCTGAAAACATTGAATTTGGTCTTGCAAAAGATGTAAGTGGAAGTGACCCTACTTTACAGGATCCAATTGTATACTGTGGAATCACTACTATGTTCCAAGATAACAATCTGTACCTAGGAAATCCAAGGGGAGCGGGTCAAACGTTCTCAGTGCATGTTTACACTAATGAACCCATGCCTCAGTAAAGTTCAAGTTGGCAGATTAGAGTAATCCAGAATTAGAGTAATCTAGTTTACCTTCTGTTCTGGCTTTCTAGAATAAAGAGATAGATGCAAGGGAATCATAGAATGAACTACCTTGTGTCTATCCTCCTGTGTCTATCCGCCTTTGTAGAAATCATACTCTAATTGACTACTCTAATTCACTAACGTTCTAGACAGTTACTGTTGAAAACACTGTTGAAAATACTGTTGAAAAACAAAGTGATTAAGATGTTCAAAACCCTTAAGCAATTTTTCATAGCTGCTTTACTGAGTCTGATTATTACCAGTCTCATCCCTGTACCGAAGGCTTATGCCTCAGCTTGTGAACCTCAAGGCGAGATCTGTTTTATTGGCTGGTCAGAATCAAGACCCCAAGATGGTCAAACTTGGCGTAGCAGTGATAATTTCAGCACACGATATTGCGAAGGTGACCTGATACAATGGCAGATCGAACTGACAGATGAAGCTGATCAGATTGAATTTAGTGTTGCACAAGATCAACCCGGTTCTGACCCCACAATTTTTCGAGACCTGCGTGATTGTTCTTTTACAGAGCTGGTAAAAGACCCTAAAATGTACATAGGAAATCCCAATGGTGCTACTCAACTTTTTCAAGTATTAGGTTATACTTCCACTTGCGAAGACAATGGTGGGGGAAATCAAAATACTACCTGTGACTATAGTGACTCCCTTAATATTGGTCAGGTTTTTAAACCAATGAGTCACAACAGTTACGAGCTACAATATGCCAATAGTTTGGCGGAAGTCCTAGACCAGGTAAAAGCGATCGAGATTGATATCTTTGATTCGCCTTTCGGAATTGGTGGTGGTGGCTCAGTACCAGGAAATTGGTTCGTATTTCACAACCCGACAGATTTCCCACGCAATAACTGTAGTGGTAAATTCCTATCAGACTGCCTGAATGATGTCAGACAATGGCACGAAGAAAATCCCGAACA
The DNA here is from genome assembly GCF_010671945.1 of Moorena sp. SIO4E2. Lineage (NCBI taxonomy): Bacteria > Bacillati > Cyanobacteriota > Cyanophyceae > Coleofasciculales > Coleofasciculaceae > Moorena > Moorena sp. SIO4E2. Next base: position 7,783 of record NZ_JAAHIE010000236.1, on the reverse strand, counting down.
CGAGCTTGTTACTATCTTGATTGATAAGAAACAAGGTTGGGGGCAAAAGGGCGAACAAAGGGGTCCCCAGGATCTAGATGCTCTAATTATAAGAATACTATCTCCAAATAATGCAGATATTTTTTACGAACCCACTGACTTACTAGAAGGGGAGGGCTGCTTACAAAACAGCGAAGGACTATCATCTATGCGAGTTGCTGCACAAAATAATTGTTGGGGCAAAGAGGGTGATTATAAAGGACAATTCATGGTAATCATTGGCGGTAGTGGACCGGCAGGAGGAATAACAGGAAATCCTAACCCAGTAATTGCTCAATATGTTCGAGATACAAACTACAATCAAGGGTTGATATTTGCTTGCCCTGATGTAGAGACACTAGAAGAGATTACTGGAATACCAAAGAGTTTCGATGCCAAGACGGCGGAGTCTGTAGTCTGCGATAATTTCATTTTCGAAAGCATGTCTAGCAGTTTAGGAGAGGCTGTCAGAAGCAATAACTATGTATCCCATGTTGGAGTGATTTCCCCAGAGAATGATTGTTCCTACAGCACTGCAGTTAATAGCTATGGACTTAGCTACATTGGAATAGATAATTTTGAAATAAAAGACTGGAATGATGGTAGAATGAAAGGCGGCTACAATTGCGAGCAGTAGGATAGGGCAGCATTCCCTAATATTCCTAGGGGGGCTTAATTGGTGTAGCCCGATGTTAGCTATCAGCTATTAGCCGTCAGCTTATTTTATTAAAAAGCTGAAAGCTAATGGCTGATAGCTCAAGGCTTACACTCAGATTAAACGTTCCCGTAGCGTGGCCTTTGGCCTTAGCTTATCTCTTTTATTCAAAAGCACCTCAAGTAGCGTGGGCATAGCCCATTAGCTGATAGCTGATCGCTGATAGCTGACAGCCCCATCCTTAAGGATAGGGCTACACCAAAAAATGCTAACCAACTAAATTTTAACTAACCAACTCAGTGGCCCGTTTGGCCAAAGCCTCAGCAGTCAAACCATTAAAGGCCATAATTTGACCAGCACTGCTAGCAGTTTCACCACGCTTCCAAGAAACCACATCCCGCTTGCAAGTACTACGTAACATAATCGGTTCCAGCATGGCACTGGTACCACCAGTAACACCAATCAATCCATCCCCACCAAACAGCCGTTCAAACCCCTGATCATCTAAGAAACCCCCATCAGCTTCACTACAGGTTTTCCAAGCCGTATCATCAGGACGGTACAAACGGCGGGGACTGATTACCGAAACAATCCGCACCCCAATCCCTTGGTCTTCCAAATTAGAAGCAGCATCAAACACTGGTATCAGGCTCATATCCCCAATCACCGCAAACACAACGGTTTTACTGCCTTTAGTTTCATGCAAAACCACTGCACCATCTTGCAAGCCTTGACGGGTTTGCTCAAAGGTCGTGCGCACCGGTAAGGGTGACTTACTAGCAGTAATGGTAATTCCTTTATTCTTAGTACTCAGCGCCCACTCATAACACACTTGGATACTATTAGCATCACAGGGAAACAACGGGAAAATATTGCCATTGCGCATCATAGCAGCAAAGTAATTTTCAATTTCAGGACGCTGGTGAGTCCAACCATTCCGTCCTTGCTCCAGTGCCCCAGCCGTAAATAATGTAATAGTAGAGGGAGTAGGACGGCGCAATTCTGCCATGGCTTGGGTAACGGTTTGCCAAATGGGTAACCCATTGATAGCAAAAGATTCATAAGAACACCACAGAGTACGAGCTCCAAACAAAGCTAACCCTACCGCTAATCCAGCACAAGCATCTTCACTCAAGGGTTCATACACCTGACCTTTTGGGCCTTGGAAGTAAATTTCATCCGGGGTGGGGTGGATAATTTTTAGGGCTTGGTTAATATTATTAATTCCAGAAGCAGCATTCCCATCAGCATTGGAAATAATAAAATTAGGGTCTTTTTGCCCCACATGAGCAACTATCGTTCCCATCGCGGTAGTTGCTATTTTTTTATCGCCATCAATCACAAATTCCTCTAAAGGCAATTTACCTAAATCTGGTAAAGGCAATTCCTTTTCTGTGACTACAGTATGAGCCGCTGGCCCTCCTCCAGAACGCTCAAAATTTATCCTCACTAATTCCCAGGCTTGAGACGGTAACGCCCGAGCTTTAAGGGCACTAACAATATAATCTTTTTCCAGGGTATCTCCTGGGTAAAGATTGTGAGCTTTAGCTCCCCGTTTGTGGACTCCCGCTCCTTTTAGTTGTTTAACAATCAGCACCGTTAACTTACCACTCAAAGCTGATTTAGCCGCTTTATCCGTAGCTTCCAAAACCCCTTGGGTAAATGCCAATCGCTTCTGCAAAGAAAACTCAGTGCTATCGACATACTCACCAGGTTGGTCAGCATCATCGTAATCCTTAGCATTGATTAAGATTACTTCTTGGAAACCATTGCCCTGCCAGTATGCAATCATCTCTTGATTGGACTTTGTGGAAACCATACTATGGTGTTCCTGGCTGTAACCATTCCACACTAAGATGGGCAGAAAATTAGTCACCTGGGGATAGGCCGTAGAGAAGTGACCAAAACTGCTCATGATATAAGGTTCACCCAAGCCCCCATCCCCAATCGTAACTGGGAATAGTACCCCTGGATGAAGCAAAGCCCCGGCCATGGCAAAGTGTTGCCCTTGTCCGAGGGGACCAGCCGGATTGAGGAGTCCAGGAATTTGACCAGAAAGGTGTCCGAGCAATCCGTGCATTTCTCGGAAGCGTTCCCCCATCTGTTCTACAGTCTTAATACCCATCTCCTCTAGGGAGCCGTCCAGAAACATGTTACTGTAGAAGCCTGGGGCATGGTGTCCCACTTCAGTAATAATGTTTTTGTAACCCAGCATGACCAAAGCTGCAATCCCTTCCGCAATGCTGGCAAATCCCCCTGGATGACCAGAGGCTTTACTAGCAGTGATGTGCAGGGTTAGGTAGCGTAGGGCATCAGCAGCTAGTAAGGTCTGGAAGACAGCTGCTGGATCATCAGGAGATGGGATGGCTTTTTGCCCCAACGCGATCGCATCTCGTTGACCGTATTGGTCCAAAGTCGCTTCAAAACCCGGTATGGTATTCTCAAAATACTGAATTCCTTGACAGAATGTCGAAACCCTGCTACCAACTGTCATAGTGTCAGAAACCTTTTCTAATTATTACGAGTAATAAACAAATATTACAATCAGCTCGCTGAGTGCGGAATTAGTATATTGGCGAAATTTGGGTTTTAAACCAGTGAAATGTCTTATGGATTACATTGATTGAGACTACTATTGAGACTACTAGAGAACCTGCAACTCTACATCTATTGTTCTACCTACCTTGTAGAGATTCTAATCAAATCTTGCTTTATTTTAATTCCCAAAGACTAACAGAATAGGATTAATCGACTAGTTTTGATTACCATTAATCTTATTGATAGCTTGTCAATAAGCGGATTTCTGATAGTAATCAGGTAACCGAAGGTTTTGTTGCCATATGGCAGTTAGGTTAGATAATGAATTTGTCTTGAGAAAGTAACAGAGGAAAACGAGTGTGAGTAAATTACCTGATGGTCCTCAAATCCCTGACTGGTTACAGTTAATCTATTGGATTGCTAACCCCCTCAAGTATTTGGATCAGTGTGTAGAACGCTATGGAGATACATTTACCATACGGCTAACTGGTTCGAGAACGTTAGTCATCCTCAGCCACCCCCAAGCAATTCAGGAAGTCTTGACCGCTCCTCCTAGCCAGTTTAAATCTGGTGAACGAAATAAGCTGCTACAACCCTTGGTGGGGGAAACCTCAATGACTTTACTCGATGGTAAACCACACCAGCGGCAGCGTAAACTCTTGATTCCTCCCTTTCATGGGCAACGAATTAATTCCTACAGTCAATTGATTTGTGATATTACCCAGCAAGTAGCGAGTCAGTGGGTAATCGGTCAAGCCTTTACTGCCCGTACTGCCATGCAAGACATTACCATCCAGGTAATCATGCAGGGGGTTTTCGGTCTAGGTGAGGGTACCCGTTACCAAAAACTCAAGCTACTGCTGGCAGCCATGCTAGAGGTGACTGCTTCCCCCCTGCGCTCTAGTATGCTGTTTTTTAAGTTCCTGCAACGAGATTTAGGAGCTTGGAGTCCTTGGGGCAAGATGGTGCGGCGTAGGCAGGAAATTTATAACCTCCTTCAGGAAGAGATTAATCAGCGCCGAGAGCAACCCGAGCTAATGGGCAATGACATTCTTAGTTTAATCATGTCCACTCGGGACGAAAATGGTGAGTTGATGAGTGATCAGGAGTTACAAGATCAGTTGATGACTTTGTTGTTTGCGGGTCATGAAACTACTGCAAGCGCTTTAGCTTGGGCATTCTACTGGATTCATCGATTACCGACAGTGCGCCAAAAACTGCTAGAGGAAATTGATAGCTTAGGGGATCATCCAGACCCGATGGCCATTGCCCAACTGCCCTATCTCACAGCAGTTTGCCAAGAAACCCTGCGGATTTACCCAGTGGCGTTTGTGATCTTCGCCCGCATTACCACATCCCCAATTACTATTATGGGTCACCACTATCAGGCCAATACTGCCCTTTTTGCCTGTCCCTATTTAACCCATCGTCGAGAAGACCTCTATCCAGACTCCGATCAGTTTAAACCAGAACGATTCCTTGAGCGTCAATACTCTGCCTATGAGTATGTTCCCTTTGGTGGTGGAAACCGACGCTGTATTGGTGCTGCTTTGGCGATGTTAGAAATGAAACTGGTTTTGGCTAAGGTATTGTCTGACTATCACTTAGCCTTAGCACAAAATACAATCATTAAACCAACTCGTCGTGGAGTAGGAATTACTCCGGAAAATGGGGTTCCGATGGTGATGAGAGGTCAACGTGTTGCTAAGGAGCCAAAAAAACCTGCTACCGTAAATTCTCTTTAGGATCAAAGCAATTGTCCCATAGCAACAGAAACGGTTATCCGTGATCACCGAGAGTCTTTGCCGCCAGTAAGGTCACCGAAAAAGGCCGCTGGATGATCACCAGATGCGATCGCATTGTAAGCATTCAGCTATCAGCCTATGCGCTACGTCACAGGCTTCTAGCCTATGCGCTATGTCCCAGCGTCGTTCGCACAGCGTGGCCATTCGCGTAGCGTGGCCGAAAGGCCAAGGCCAAAGCCTGTGCCACGCTACACGGAACAGCTTTTGAATAAAATAAGCTGACGGCTGACTGCTGACTGCTGACTGCTGAATACTTACATCGCATTTTGCCAGCATACTCTTCCCAACCCGGTATGGTGTTACCAAACAAAATAGTGAATTACTCAGAATATTAAAGATTTTGTGTTCTACAAGGGCTGAGTATAAATAAATGTCAACAAAAGTCTAACTAGCACAGCATCAGAGTTTCAGCCACTGAGGTCACCAATCTGATCATGCTAATCCATCGGTCTGACAATTGGTAATCGAGACTCCTTAACATTTTCTTTACAAAAAGTTTTTAAATCCCTGTTTCCCAATTCCTGATAACACTTCACAATTAACAAACAGTTCCGGTTGTTATCGGTACGGGTATAGCTGAGATGATCAGCGATTTTTTGTAGTATAGCGATGCCACGTCCACCACCAGATTGAGGGTTCATTTGCTGCTTGAGGTCTCTCAGCTGCTGTTCTAAATCAAAGGGAGGGCCTTTATCCCAGATGCGTAACTCTAAACACTCAGGTAATAAAGTAACTTCGACATCAATCGAAACTTCTTCTGGCAAATCTTTGTGAGCATGACGAACGGCATTGGTAAATCCTTCAGCGAGAGCTAATTGGCACTGCAACCAGACTTTTTGGCGAACAGACGATGGTTTGAACTGGTCAAACCATCCCAAAGCGTTTTCTAACGCCTTAAGGTCGCTAGGAAATTGTTGGATAGATGTTTTCAATTTTTTCAATTCCTCAAAATCTTTTACATCAACCACATACATCAACCACATACATCAACCACATTGAAGCCTGATTCTCTTCCATTGGGTACTCTAAGATCAAGGAATCCAGTTTAACCTAGATTTATATCTCCCTGTACCATGGACTAATACTCAATTGCCTTTAAAGAATTGCCTTCAAAGAAAATTTTTTCTAGAAGCTTTGCCAGAAGCACTGGGAAAACCATTGGCGCAAATGGGGTTTCTTTTCCCCTTTTCTATCAAGCCAGGGGGTCTTGCCCTCTAGGGGGTCTTGCCCTCTATAAGCTGTTGCCCAAAATGGCAAAAATTGATGGAGATTTAGAAAAGGGGGAAGAAACCGGAAGCGGTGCAAGACAGAGAAGTTAGAACAAATAAATCCGATACGCCAATAGGGAATGCCATCAATAAAAGTAACTCAGTCTAACTTGTCTTGGGGTCTGATCTAGGTTTCGTGAAATTCAGCCCACAGAATATACTGGCTATCCTAATTGTAAGTCAGTGTATTGATAAATCCTAAAGTAATTTGTAGAACCTCAGTGCCATGAACCAAATTCTGATTATTGATGATGATCCAGCCATGCAAATGTTACTGAAACGGGCCCTTTGCCACCAGGGTTATGAGGTAGCTGTAGCTAGCAACGGTGAAGAAGGTTTGGTGCAGGTAGAAAAGTTACGTCCAGCGCTAGTCATTTGCGATTGGATTATGCCCGGTATGAATGGATTGGACGTCTGTCGTCAACTCAAGGTAACGCCGGGACTCTCAACCACCATATTTATTCTGGTGACATCTCGAAATTCCATTGAAGACCGGGTAGAGGGGTTAGATGCTGGAGCAGATGACTTTCTGTGTAAGCCGATCGAAATAGCAGAGTTGAACGCACGAGTCAGGGCTGGCTTGAGGTTACACCAACTAAGTCATGATTTGCAGCACCAAAAGCAGTTGTTGGAGGGAGAATTAGCAGAGGCAGCAGAGTATGTTAGTTCAATTCTTCCAGACCGGATGATCAAAGCATCGGTGACCATTGACACCCGATTTATTCCCTCCCGGAAACTGGGGGGTGATGGCTTTGACTATTATTGGCTAGACTCAGAGCATTTAGCAATTTATCTGCTGGATGCTGCTGGACATGGCTTACGAGCTGCCTTGCCCACACTTTCAGTGCTAAATTTACTCAGGTCGCGGGCTCTAAAGTCGATTAACTACTATGAACCGAGTGATGTTCTACGAGGGTTGAACCAAACCTTCCAGATCACTGAGCGAAATGATAAGTACTTCACGGTCTGGTATGGGGTATATAACCAGGTCAAGCGTCAACTGGTCTATGCTAGTGCAGGACATCCACCCGCAATATTAATTGCTCAGACCCATGGTTCCTTGATGGAAGTACAACGTCTAAAAACCCCTGGCTTACCCGTTGGTATGTTCCCAGATGCCGATTACATTGATCAGTGCTGTGAAATTACTGAATCGAGCACCCTATATATATTCAGCGATGGGATTTACGAGATTAACCAATCCAATGGGAACGTTTGGGGACTTGAGCCCTTCATCAGGTTACTGGCAGAGTGTAAGCAAAATCACAATGGTGCTTGTCACCTAGATTTGATTTTGAAATCTCTGGAAGCCGTGAACCCTAAACACTATTTTGATGATGATTTATCGTTACTGGAAATCAATTTTGTATGAACACCTTTCCCTGGAGTAATCAACCTCAGTTTCCGTAGCGTCGGCCGTTCCCGTAGCGTGCGCCCATGGGCAATGGGCAATGTCAAAAATTGGCAGCTTTTGAAGATAATACAGGAGACTGAAAGGC
>NZ_JAAHIE010000235.1:0-10813 GCF_010671945.1 Moorena sp. SIO4E2 | reverse complement strand
AGGGAACAGCGGATCAACGGAACAGGGAACAGGAACCAACCCCTAACCCATCCCAGGAGGGGAATAGGTAATAGGGAATAGGGATGCGCTGCATCAATACAGGGAATCAAAGTCAAAGAATACTGTACCTCATAACTGCGATAAACGCTATAACCTAAACAGAACTTACCCCAAACTGCGTACCCTCATCTCTACGTAGTAGTAGAGTAGAGTGCCTGATTAAGGCACCCTACAGGTAGAGTCACTGCCCAATATCATGTCCGGGAGCATCGGTATTGTAAAGGTTGGGTAATTGGTAATTGGTAATTGGTAATACCAATTTCATCTCGCCATCTTCCTACTCCCAGCTCCGAAGTCCCAGCTCCGAAGTCCCTACTCCCTACTCCCTACTCCCTACTCCCTACTCCCTAAAACCATTGAGAACTACTATCAATGAAATTGATATTACGTCATCCCAACCCGTTTGGTTCTTAGAGTAACATTAACCCCTTCAGTGGATTGCTCCAATACTAATAATGGCGTTGGTTTTGCCTTTTGATCCCAACGCATGCAAACAATACGTCCTTGAATTGTTGGTTGCCAGGTATCATTGTCCGCATCTGGACTAAGAAATGTTTCAATACAGTCAATAATTTGGCTAACGGTTGCCGAGGTGCGTTGAGTGGGTAATTTCATTAACTTAACTTGAATGCGGAAAAGCACTCCCACACTGCGTTTACCTCGAATTTCAGTCTCGTACTTAACATCAAATATTTCATTAATTTTACGACCTGACGTACTAGCAACACCGATAACATTTCTAGAGTCTTGAGTAGGTCGTAATGCTATACTGATTAACTGTTTTATTCGAATTTTAATTTGATTGATAACTCCAAAGTGGAATACCTCTTCTTCCATTCGCATTCTGAGGTAGTCCAGATTAAATTCCCGCGAGTGAACCAAATCGGGATTGGATTCCATTTTCCGGATGGTATTAAGCGCCAGCTTTAACTTTTTTCGGAGATCAGCAGTTTTATACTGCTCCAATTTGAGCTTTTTGTCCTTATCCTTGAATTGCAGCTTACCATACACTACTAATCCAATCACCACTAAAGCTAGTCCAATAGACACAAAAATCCAATGATTCAAATTCCCCAGTTGCCCAGCAGACCCAGACGTATTGGGAATGGTAGATGGAGGTGAGGATGCAATTTTCACAGGTACAGAAACCTCAGTCCGTGATTCTCTGAAGATGAGATGATGGGACATAATCACTATCGAATAAAACTCAAAACCTCTTAACTATAAGGAACCAGAGAGAGTGTCTTACACTGTCAATTTTGCCGGAGCGGTGATCATTTCGCCATCCTCTTACAATTGGTGCAAGTTTTTCTGCCTTAATCTTAGCTCCATAATTCGAGTTGTTGACGATGTTTTTGACTTTCTTTTGGAACCCTTTGTGCTTCTCCTGAGAAGGAGAGCTACGGAAATTTCCCTTGTCCGGTGCAGGGGTGGAGCTTCCAGCCATATCCATCCATCGGTTATTAGTTTCGATTAGTTAGTCTTTGGGTACTAACCTATATCATAACCTGGTGTTCGCCACCAGTTTCTAGCTATAAGGAGGCGAACTAGCTCAACCAATCATCCAGAGGTTTTCCTCAGCAGAAGCGTCCCAAGGATATAACGGGCTTTCCCCACCCCTACGGGAAGGCATCCAAAGCATCTATAGTATTGTGCCAAGTATTGTGGCAATTTGGGTAAGCCATTGAAGCCTTTTGCATGAAAGCCTTTTGCCTTAGTTTAGTAATAGTGTTGCTATCGTGGATTACCCAAAGCCCAACTTAAGGAACAATTTCAAGATACTCTATAGCTTATGTATGTAAGCATTCAGCTAAGGCCGATTGGCGCTATAGCTGATCTGGGATAAGGCAATAGCTTAGCTATTTAGAACAAGGATGCTTTGCTCCGTAACGTTGCTTAGTAAAATCAATCGGTTTACCCCAAACAACGTGGAGATAATATGCCCCACGATACTTTAATTTACCGATAGCTTCCGGTAAAAGCACACCGTTGAGCTTTGGCTGTCGCCAACGGACACCACGATACTTACCAACAATTTTTTCGGATTTCATCTCAAAATTTACCGGATCATTTTCATAGGTAATACCACGGTAAGTGAATTTCATTATTTTATCCTCTTAATTGTTTGTTATATCTGTAATTGATCACTCCAAGTCAGAGCCTATACTTAGAGAATGCCCGAAAGTTAGACTAACGGAACAGTAAGCATTCAGCCTAGAGCTATCAGCTATCCGCTGATTGAAGGTTGTCCAAGATAACTCATGTACTCGCTCCTCTCAGGAAAATTTCTAAGTTTTGCTTGATTGAAAAACTGACGGATTTTGTGCTGATAGCTCAATGCTTACAAGTAACAAATCTGGTTGACTGACTTTACTCCTAAAACCCTTGATTTTATGTAGAGAGCAGTTGAGGAGTAGCGAAACCAAAGCAAATTATTGCCAAGGTTGGTTTCACTATGTTAAAATAATCCCTGGCAGAGAAAAAATCACTCAACCAGGTAAAAAATTTACCGAAACAGCAATAAAATTGGCGTTGCTGAATTAAAGAATGAATGCGCGATTATCTGGTTTTATGACAGCCCCCTAAATCCCCCAAGCGAGCAATCCCTCGCTTGGGGGACTTTGAGAGTTTTGTTCCCCCCAAGCGAGCAATCCCTCGCTTGGGGGGCTAGGGTGTGTTTTCAAAGTTTTCCGCAAGATATTAGATCCCCCCCAGCCCCCCTTATTAAGGGGGGAGCCATACTCAAAGTCCCCCTTTTTTAAGGGGGATTTAGGGGGATCTCGGAGTTTGAAGACACGCCCTAGGGGGGCAAAACCATACCCAGAATCAGCAACGCCATAAAATTAACTATCATCCTGACGGTGCGCTTTCCAATGGGCGAGTAAATCCCCCTTGGGTCGCACCGCAAGATCCCCAAGCTGCTGTAGCTTGGACTATCAATCAGGCTTGCTCCCTTAGCTACCTTCTTATTGCTAAGTTCATCATCAGGACATTATAAAATTTGGCTATAGGATTTTCCGTTGAAAAACCAGCGATTAGGGCATCTTGCTGATAGTGTGGCAGTACGTTCCCGTAGCGGCTCCAAAGGAGCATCGCATAACTAAGGGTACATAACCCCCGCCATTACCTGTCTTTTTCTATTTGGTATTATCCTTAAGGATTAAATAAACTGCCCAAATCCCCATGGCTCGCAAATAGTGACTAGCCCGGAATGTCCCTGCTGCTGTAATTGCTTCTGGTGTCCTAAATTGCAAGCCATGATCGTAAACCTGCCTCACCACTGCTTCAGTTATACGTAAAGCTTCATCTTTCATGCCTTGCTGAATCAGAAATGCTGCTAATCCAAAATTAATTCCTGTCCACACTTCCATCGGATGAGTGGCATCGGGATCTTCTGGTGTGCCATCGGGTCTGACTCCATTAACTGCTCCGAGTTGACCCTGATGGAACTTTAAAAAACAGGCATCATAGACAGTCTTGAGGGCTGAGAGAGTACACTCTGGTGGCACAATATCCGGTAATCCCAGTAACTGAGCATAAAATTGACCACACAACTGGTCTGCCATCACCACATCTGAGCCACTTTCACTATCTAGTTGATAGTACTGCCCATTCCACAGCTTTTCTTGATAAATTGGCATAGCTTGTGCTAACCACTGGCGATAGCAGTCAATGGTGTCTTGAATGGAATCTAGCTCAGGTACTTCTACGAATGGGGATGTTGGTGGATAATTTTTGGTCAGAATTTCTCCAATTGCGATCGCACTCTCCAAGGCCGCTAACCACAACCCCCCACAATAAGCACTTACTCCCTGCAATCGCCAATCATCAAAGGTCTGATCTGGTGCGCCATAGTTTTCTGGTATCCCATCTCCGTCTTGGTCAAACCTCTTGAGATAAGCCAGTGCCTTGACAATGGATGACCAGCACTCCCACAAAAATTCTATATCTGTAGCGCTATAGAAAACAAAATCCCGATAGACTTGTAAAACAAAGTCACTGGCTAAATCCTTCCACTGGTTACAATCCTGGTAGCTAGTATAATTAGTTTGTTGCCAAGGATGCTCATTAGGAGCTCCTAGATCATGGGGAGTAGCATCCGCAATTTTACGTACAGCTTGAGCTTGGTTGTATCCAATAATACGCAGTGTTTCATCGCTGGTCGGGATAGCTCTGGCAAAGGCTTCTAGCACCGCTTTATCCAGTTTCGGCCACAGCATTGCTAGGGCAAAAGAACCATAGAGCCGCACATCCAGGCTTTCGTACCAACGGTAATCTAGACATTCTAATACACCAAACTGTCCAATTGGGTCAAGTTCAGTTGCTGCTGTCCAGAGAGTACCGCCATCCGTGAGCAAGTACAGCTCATTAAACAAGGCCATCTTGAACCAATTCGGTAAATCTTCCTGATTTAAAATCGGTTCTTGCCATGATTCAATTTGTTCTCGCCACAGATCATGGTGCTTGAGAGCAGTGCGCACCATCGGCCAGCCATTATTACCGTTGCGTCCAAAAAAGTCCGTGTATCTCCGGTAATAGTTAATACCTAATTTAAATTCCGTCACCGGGAAGTCCCAAGCCAGGATAAAGGGAATTTTGCGGGTTTTACCTGGACGAAGAGTGAAGCGAATTGCGATCGCGCAGGCAATTTGTTCTCCTGGTGCCGCTGGGGTTTCATCTTGATGGTCTACCAAGCTACCATCCGTAGCAAAGGTATCCCAAACCTCAGCACCATCACCAACTGGATTCCAGCGACCGTGGTAGAACACCTCCATACTGGGATTAGTAACTGTAGCCAGGCACAATTGCCCTTCCCCTTCTTTAATATCATCCCCCAGTCTCACCCGGTCTAGAACAAATCCGACCCGATAGTGATCCACAATCCACTGATTCAAATTCCCGGTACTATCTCCCCACCGAGGCTGGTACTCATACACCGGACTACCATCATCCCTTACCCGCACCTCGGGATTTTTAATCCCATTGGTAAACCAACCCACTATATTGTGCCAAGTGAGCATGATGCTAACGGTAATCGGGGTATCAGTAGGGTTGTGAGCCGTCCACTCAAACACCGCCACCGGGTAACTACTTTCCTGATAACATCCTGCCCAAATCGGAGAAAACTGCTCGCAGGTTAGTTCAGTCTGAAAGACATTTTGATAGGTAAACCAACTGCGAGGATACAAAGCATGGTAGTGACCAGAAACCTCTGAGCTGTTTTCCTCACCTTTGCCTTGGGTTGGATACCATTGCCAAGAGCCTAGCTTACCATCCTCTGGTGGTTGAGTGCATAAAGCATAAGCCATCGGCTGAGAATGCTCTGGTTGTTCAAATACACTAAATTGACAACCGGGGAGGCTTTTAAAGATGTGTTCTCCCCCATCCAAGTGCCATAAATTAAAATCTCCTCGGGGAGAGCGACCAATACAACCAGCCCCAAATCCCCCCAAGGGCATCCCATGCCAGGGACCATCATCAAGATTACTTGGGTAACGGACAGTATAAGGGTTATCCCAGCCTAGTCCTAGGGGACGTTGCCAGCTACACTCAGGAATTTTTGGCCGTGGTGGTTGATAGATCATTCCCTGATTTGTTGTAAATGCTCACATAACTATCGATTAACTATCGATCAAGCTAAGACTTTATTGTAAACATTTACAACAAATCCAGCGAGCTTGGTGTAAAAATCATGATCTTCTCCAGATAGATCAATAGAGCAGGATCACAACATGTTGCTAAGTACTATAGCTGCTGTAGTAAAACTTGACTGTTTCAATAGTCCTGGTCTGTAAATTCAAAAAAATTTCTCTAAGTGATCGCGAGGGAAAACAAAATGGTAACGAGAAAAAGCTTTTTCTTGTTGACGGGAGGTTTGCTCATTTCCTTAATGTTCCCGTTAATGGTAAAGGGTGAGGGCCAGCAAACCATCAGTGGTGAGTTTTACAATCCTTACCAAGTACCGGTAGACCGGGCTAACACTATCAATTCCGTGTTCATTCCTAAGACTGGTTCGTTTACTGACTTTAAAAGCAGTGTTATCCCAGACCAGAATATCTACAAGGTGAACTTTCCCATAGAAAAGAAACCTGACATAGGTAAACTTGGCCCGACTTCAAAGATCAGCCCAGCCCTAGAGCGGTTGCGCCAGATTAAGAGACCGAGTGATGATATTGAGGTGATTGTTACGTTCAAAGAAGACCGGCGAATTCCCCTCATGCCAGAATTAGGGCAAGGGGAGAAGCGTGGAGAGCGAGGTACGCGACGTCACAAGGCGATTGAAGAGCTCAAAGCAGCAAGAACTAATTCCCAGTTGACTCTAATTAAAAAGAACCGGGCATTCCGTGCATTTAAACCAACTGAACACTTTTGGATCGTCAATGCTGTGGCTGGAAAGACAGAGATTGGCAAGATTAAGCAATTAGTTGAATCCCAAGATGTTGCTTACATTCAACCAGTAGAAGGAGGGGAAAAGCCACCGGACTCCATTAGCAACAACGATGTTGATGACGGTAGACGTCTAATTGTATCCGATCCCTACTTCAATCTGGGACTAACTCAACCTTGGATTGGTCTTCTGGATACTGGAATCAGACGCACCCATGTCCTATTCAACTCCCCAAGTAATATTGCCTTAGTACGAGATTGTGTTAACGGTGGTCCAAACTGCAACGATACCTCAAACCCTGGCTACGACCCTTTTGATACTTTCTGGAATCACGGAACTAGCTCTGCCGCCATCATCAGTGGTAACAATCGATTGGGAAATTCCTATCGGGGTGTAACTGGAATACGGCTAGACAGTTGGAACATCTATAGCAACCTTGGTCTTAATACCACCGCCACCCTTCGGGGCATTCAAAGAGGAATCGCTCTGTTTGACAAAGTACTTGTTGGAGAGATTCAAGCCAACGAGTCGGAAACAGGAACAATCGCCACTGCTGCTGATAATGCTTATGATGCTGGTGTGATCTTTGTATCTGCTAATGGCAACTTCGGACCTAGCAGTAGCACAGTTCGTTCTCCGGGAATTGCTCACAAGGTAATCGGAGTCGGCGGCTTCATGACAACTGATCAGACCCAGTACAATAGCCAGGGTCGTGGTCCAGCTACTGATGGTCGCTACAAGCCAGATATCCAAACTCCCACATTTAGTGAAACCGCTAGTAACGTCTCCGACAATGCTCTGAGGGTATTTGGAGGAACTAGTGGGGCAACCCCTTACGCCGCCGCTGCTGCTATGCTTTCCCGCAATTGGCTCCGACAGTTCGGAACATTTGATAATGGTCAAACCTACGCCTTCATGATTCTTTACGGACAGAATCCCTATCCCTATAACAATACAGAAGGTGCTGGTCCTCTAAAGATGGCAACTAATGGTTGGGCAAATTGGGGTAAAGTAGTAGTAGGCAACGGAACGACTATTGACATTCCAATTAATGTAGCTGCTGGCAAAAAAGATTTTGATGGTGCACTTTGGTGGCCGGAATCTGCATCCCAGGCTCACAACGACATTGATATCCACCTGATTGATCCCACAGGAACTGAAAGAGCCAGGGGTTTCTCAGCTGTGAGTGTATTCGAGCGAGCACAGGTTTCCGGTAGTCTGACACCCGGTACTTGGAAGATTCGGATTCGCGGATTTAGTGTCCCCACAGGCTCCCAGGTGGTTTACTGGGCATCCCACATCCGTAACTAACCCGTAACTAATAGCAGATAGCACTAGCCTATAGTACTAGCACATAGTATAGAGGAAGATGAATGTTATGCAAACAAATTATCGGATCCTACTCATAGCAATCATCTTCCTGGGCGCTGGTTGTCTTGGATGTGAACTGGGCAAAACCACTCCAGACGGTTTGGCAACCGTCTGGAAACCTTCAACTACACTATTGAGAGTATCACCAGTATCACCTTGGTACAGGCGATTGGTCAAACCTGACGCTCTCTCCCTCACCCAAGCGAGTATGGATAACGACAGACAGACTTTAACAATTTTTGCGGAGAAACCCTTTTACCTTGAACGACCAGAACCTGAAATAACTTTGACAGGAGTTTTGCAATCATCGCCTGTTCGGGTTGGTCCCAATACACGAGATATGCCCTTAAAGCTTGAAACTCAAGCAGAAACCCTGAGTGTTTACGTCACCAGCCGTGAAGAAGAGATATTGGATCGATTTGTTAATCGCAAGGTGAGGGTGATTGGTAAGCGAGTTGACCAGCGTGCAGAGGGTTATGGCTTCGAGATCTGGATTGGCTCGATTAGTACAAATGATGATTAATTATCTAATAAGCATTCAACTGATCGTTGATAGCTGAATGCTTACAAACCGATTACCGATTACCAATGACCCGACAATTTTATGTTGCATCCCTTTTTTACAAATCAGGCTGTTGATTGTATAGTTGAGCTTTCTTCTAAATACTCCAACGTTTTAAGCAGACGAACTGCTGAGTTATAGGCTTCTTCAGTTAATTCATGACGTTCCTGAGCGCTATCAACTAGGTCATTCACCACTAACTGCAAGCAAACAATCATTGGGGTCAGGTGAGTTCGCACTTCATGGGAGGTCTTGACTAACTCCTTTTTTACGACATTTTTCACCTCTCCATTGCTATTGTGCTCAAACTGCATCTTGTACAAACGAGAGTAGTAACCTTCCTTCTTAAGGAGTTCCTCATGGGTGCCAATCTCAACCACTTGCCCTTTGTCCATAACCACGATTTGATCAGCTTTTTGGATCGTAGACAGTCGGTGAGCAATCACTACCGTTGTGCGATCGCGACAGAGTTCATCAATAGCTTGTTGTACTAGCCGTTCGGAAACCGTATCTAAGGCACTGGTTGCTTCATCTAAAATTAAAATATCTGGATTCCGCAGCAGTGCCCGGGCAATGGCCATGCGTTGACGTTGTCCACCGGATAAGAGTACACCGCGATCGCCTACTTGGGTATCAAACCCTTGGGGTAATTGAGTGATAAATTCATAGGCATTGGCTCGTTTCGCTGCTGCAATAATATCTGCCTCGGTAACATCTTTCATTCCATAAGCAATATTGTTGCGCACCGAATTATTAAATAAAAATGTATCCTGACTGACAACCCCCATAGCTTGTCTGAGGGAACGGATATCGTACTCCCTCAAATCTTTGCCATCGATGGTGATTCGTCCTTCAACTGGGTCATAAAATCGTGGCAACAAATCTGCCAAAGTTGATTTACCGGCACCAGAAGCACCCACCAATGCCATAGTAGTGCCTTTGGGAATCGACAAATTCAGGCCATTGAGTACCAAATCCTCATGACCAGGATAGGCAAACGAGAGATTTTCAATGCGAATTTCTTGGGATAGCTTCGTGTAGAGATTTTTGCCATTGGTCATGATCGGTTTGTTGTCTCGCTGCAAAAAATCAGCCACGATTGCTGTACTAGCAGACACATTAGCAAACCGACTTCTTTGCCCATTCAACTGACTGATTACTGGTAACAGACGGAATAGTAAGAATAAATAAATCCCCAAAACAGTAGATATCGCTTCCAGTTCTTCTGCTGAACTATCTTGCAACAGGAAGTTTTTGCCCACAAATACGATAGCTAAAATTGCCAATATTCCCGAGACTTCATTGATGGGATTAATTGCTGCAAAATTAGCCTGGGATTGAAATTCAGCCTGTTCCCGTTCATCAATAACTTTTTCAATCCGTTGATATTCATCTTGTTCATTACTAACTGATTTAATTAACCGAATACCCGTTAATATTTCTAGTAAGGCTCCTGAATATCCTCGGGATTTTTCTGATAGAATTTTACCAAATTTCTTAGAGCGCTTAACAAAAAATTGATTAATAATGAATACGCCCAATAATAGAATACTTGTTGCAATAGTGAGTTGCCACGAAATCGAAATTAGAATAAATACAAATACAGAAATGGTGATGATAGTCGTAAATAATTGAATAGCAATTTTAATGGCATTAGCGGCTCGACCAATTTCTTGACTAATCCGATTTATAATATCACCAATTTTAGTCTTAGCATAAAAATCTAGATCCACATCCAGTAGTAATTTTATCCCTTCTTTACGAAAGGTATTAATTAATTTTTTGGATAAATGGGTAGACACTAAGATATTGACATAGTTAGCTACATTTTTCAGGACAATGGCTAAGAGAACTACCAGTACCATGAGCAGCAAGCGATCGCCCCCTTCAAAGCCCTCAAAAAGAGCCATGGTTTTCTGAATGATAGGCGGTGCTTTGCTTAACTCTAGTTTCTTTTGACCTAAAAATTCCAGCACTAACGGCACAATTATGGTTGTACCGACACTATTAAACATGGCACTGGAAAATCCCAGCAGGACAGTCAATACAATCAAGATAGGATGGCGTAGTGCGTAGCTAAGGAGTAATCGATTAGGAGACATGATTACTGTTTTTTTCTTGTTGAGTGTTGACTGTTGACTGTTGGTATAGGGGAAGACTTACTGGTGCTCCATTCAAGCATAAACAGTCAACAAAAAAGCTGTTAGTTAGTGAGCAAAATTATATGTTGAACAGCTTAGCAGATTATAAATCAGCAATAACATCTGCAAGAACTGCCGCCATGGCATCAACACTATGGTACTTCACACATAGCTCCCTGGCTTGAAGTCCTTTATGATTGGCAACATCTAGATTCTGAAATATCTGTTGAATCCCCTCAGCTAGTTGTTGTGGCGAACTAGGCTCAACCAGATAACCGGTATCACCTAAAA
>NZ_JAAHIE010000234.1:0-10884 GCF_010671945.1 Moorena sp. SIO4E2 | reverse complement strand
GATTTTCGGGTGGTAAGGTCGGGAGCAACTGTTGACAGTTAACGGTTAACACTGAACAGTGAAAAAAACTATACACCTTACATCTTCTTTGATTAACACTGAAAAGTAAACCAAACTGTACAGGTCACATCGTCATTAACGTCTTATCAACACCAAAAACTAATGATTCGTTACCGACAAAAGAAAATTAGCATTTTGTTTGGGAGTCTCTTAATCCTTGGGACATGCTGGTTACCTGTCCAAGCTCAACAAAGCACTAATGCACCCAATCAGAAAGCAGTTACAACTGCAGATCCAACTATTCCGATTGAGGAGCTAGAGCTAATGCTCAAGCCCTTGACATTAGATGAGCTGGAGGGTGAAGCTAAAGGGTGGATGTTCTTGCTTAAAACTAAAGTTAAAGAACTCAGCGATGCGGAAATTGCTGTCAAGCGCAAAAATCGAGAGCTTCAACAATCTAAGGAAGCTGTTGATGCCCTAGAAGAGGCCAAAGAAGCTCTTGAGGAAGCCAAAGACACTAAAGAAAAAATCGAGACTGAGGGAGCACCATCAGGTTCCGTTGAAGCTTTAGACGCAGCTGTTGAAGCACAGGAAGCTCTCGAAAAAGCTCAGAAGTCAGTAGAAGAAGCGGTCAAAGAAGAAGAAAAGACCCAGCAGGATAAAACCTTGCAGGGGGCAATTGATAAAGCAGTTGAAGGTACGGAAGAGGATAAAAATAAAGCCAAAACCTCAGACGATGAAGTTGCTAAGGTTCAAGAGCAGATTGGGACAATTAGCAACAAAGTCGTTACGGATGAACAACAGCAGAAAAAGACTGAACAGGGACTGGAAAAAGCTCAAGAAAAGATAGAAGAAGCGGTCGAGGCCAAGACCGAAGTTAAAAAGCAAGTACTGGTCAACCTCACGAAACTGCGGGATGAACGGGCTGGTTTGAGCGAACGCTTTGAGGTGGTACTTGAAGAGCTGGAAACTAAAGGTGGTGATGTCGAGTTGTACAAAAAATACGTCAATGCCATCAGTGGGATTAAGGTTGACGTAACCGACACTCAAGGAACCTGGATTACCATTGTTGGCTGGCTCCAGTCTAAAGAAGGAGGTCAGCGCTGGGCCAATAACATTGGCAAATGTCTAGGAATCATTGCTGGCTTTAGCATCCTCTCGGTGATCTTAAGTACAGTCCTCGAGAAATCTTTGGGGATGTTCCCGAATATCTCAGTTATGCTGGGTCAGTTCTTGGTTACTCTAACCCGCCAAGGATTATTTGTGGTGGGTATTCTTGTAGGGATTACTGCCCTAGAGGTCAGTATTGGACCACTGATCGCTATGATTGGAGCTGCTGGTTTTGTGGTAGCGTTTGCGTTCCAAAGTACCCTCGGTAACTTGGCCAATGGGTTAATGATTTTACTCTATAAACCTTTCGATGTGGGGGATATCATTGAAGTAGCTGGGGTAAAAGGAAAGGTTCAAGATGTCAACTTAATTTGCACTACCATCAAGACTTCTCAAAATAAAATTATTATTGTGCCGAACAACTCAGTCTGGGGTAACGTTATCGAGAATGAAACCATTAGCCCCGTCCGCGCTATCTTTATTACAGTTAGGATCAGCTACGCCAATAGTATTACTGAAGCGATCCAAGTTCTTAAGGATATTGCCAACTCCCATCCTTTAGTATTGGAAGACCCTGGACCTTGGATTGATACCGGTGAATTGGCTGAATATGCTGTTAACATTTGGTTTATGGTATATACTAAAAGAGAGGATTACTGGACAGCCTATTGTGACCTCAGACAAATTATCAAAGAAAGATTTGAAGAAGAGGGAATTGTGATTCCACTGCCGAGCCAGGAAATATACATTAGCGAAACTATGGCTAAGGAAGAGGGCAGTATGGCAAAAAGGTTTAAAGACATGACGTTATCCTAGCTATACCCTTAGGAAAGTTGTACAACTGGCACAGAACGTACCGATAGTTTGCAGCAAAGCTTCTAGCATAACCAATAAAGTTACCACCGGAGAATTTTCAATGCTCAAGACTGACTCTGGTAAAAATCCACTATTGGCTTTGCTACTGCTAGTTCCTGCTGGGAGTATCGGTATAGCAATGGCACTATATATTGCTCCAGGATCATTAGGGCAGGCAATATTCTCATTTTGCAAAGTCTGGTTACTAGCACTGCCTCTTGCTTGGTTTTTCTGGGTGGATCGTGGCAAGTTACGTTTATCCTTGCCGAAGGGACAGGAGTTGTTGACTGGAACTATTTTGGGACTGGTGATGTTTGGGATCATCCTTGGGGCTTATTGGCTTTTTGGTCAGCACTGGATTGATCAGACGGATGTTCAAAGTCAAGCCCAAGAAGCTGGCATAACTAGTGCATACATTTATGTACTCGGGGCGATGTATTGGACTTTTATTAATGCCTTCCTGGAAGAGTATATCTGGCGTTGGTTTGTCTGGAGCAAGTGCCAGATTCTCATCCCCGGACTTGGGTCAGTATTGCTTTGTGCATTGCTGTTTACCCTCCATCACATTATTGCTTTAACCTTTTATACCCAGGATTGGCTGGTGGTCATACTTGGCTCATTAGGGGTGTTCATGGCTGGAGCGGTATGGTCGTGGTGCTATCTAACCTACCGTTCAATCTGGTCTGGTTATGTTAGTCATGTTCTTGCAGATTTAGCGATCGCATTTGTCGGTTGGCAACTCCTATTCGGGTAGCTAAGCTGTTGACTCAGGATAATTATATAGCGTATTTTAAGCTAGTAAGGTACATTTGTTGGCTTTTAGGGAGCAGGGAGCAGGGAGCAGGGAGCATAAATTAGTAAAGTCCGAAGAGGAAAAAGGTAAAATTTTTTGTACCTCATGATGCTAAAAACCGCTATAGCACTACGCCTTCAGATGTTTGACATTACTAAACTCCGAAACTTAGTCATAGCTTACTTCTGACTTCTGACTTCTGACTTCTGACTTCTGACTTCTGCTATATCGCGTACCAGAGGTACAGGTTTCTTGAATTTCAACGGCATACAATCCTGGTAAACCGGCTTCCTCAAGTCGCTCAAAAACCCACTTGGCGATCGCTTCACTACTAGGATTCTCCAAGCCGGTTGTCTCATTGAGGTAATAATGATCCAAAAAGTTATCCAACAGAGGCTTGAGATAGGTCTTGATATCTCCATAGTCCATTATCATCCCCTGTTTGGAACCCTCCTCAATTAGTTGATTACCTTTGACATATACTCGCCCCACCCAGCTATGGCCATGTAACCGACTACATTTGCCGTCATGATGGGGAAGGCGATGAGCAGCTTCAAACCGAAACTCCTTGTAGATTAACCATTCTTCCATCATTAATAATTAAGAATTTAGAATTTAGAATTTAGAATTTAGAATGAAAAATTTAGAATGAAAAATTTAGAATTGAGAATTAATAATTAAGAATTTATCTTACACTTCTTCTAGAAAAAACTCTATTGAGTTGAAACTAACTATAAGAGGTTATCTAGACAAATATAACAGATAACAGTCTAACCTAGAGCCGATCGATCTTGGTTTTTATGATAAATTAAGATTGGTTTTAATGATTGATTTGGAAATCATAATCAAGTTTTAATACAGCCATAAACGATTACCAAAGTTGCTGATATCTATCGCCATTTTAAACATAGCATGAAGTACCATAAAAGCCATGCATCCCTACTCCCTACTCCCTACTCCCTACTCCCTACTCCCTACTGTCTTTGCTATACCATAAACGAAGGAAGCAAGGGGAGTTGATATCACTGATGACTAAGATGCGAACAGAAACCGATAGCATGGGGGAAATCGAAGTTCCTGCTAATCGGTATTGGGGCGCTCAAACTCAGCGATCGCTAAAATATTTCTCGATTGGACAAGACTTTATCCCTCCGGAAGTCATAACAGCGATGGCTATTCTGAAAAAAGCGGCTGCTCTGACTAACTGTGAACTGGGTAAACTACCAGAGGATAAAGCTAAGTTAATCATTGACGCAGCAACTGAGGTCATCGAAGGCCAGCTAGACGGTAACTTCCCTCTCCGTGTTTGGATGACTGGTAGTGGTACCCAGTGCAACATGAACGTGAACGAGGTGATTGCTAATCGTGCTATTGAACTAGCTGGGGGGGTGATGGGTAGCAAAAAACCCATTCATCCCAATGACCACGTCAATATGTCCCAATCTTCTAATGATACCTTTCCCACGGCCATGCACATCGCGTCAGCGGTAGCGCTTCATGAGCGACTGATGCCCAAGGTCAAGAAAATGCGGGATGCTCTAGAGGAGAAAGCGAAAGCATGGGATAATATAGCAAAAATTGGGCGCACTCACCTTCAAGATGCTGTACCGTTAACCTTGGGTCAAGAGTTTTCCGGTTACGTTGCCCAGCTAGATGCTAATTTAGCACGGATAGACTCTGTGCTTCCTGGTTTATACGAGTTGGCGATTGGTGGAACCGCTGTCGGGACTGGGTTAAATGCTGGCAAGGGGTTTGCTGAAAAGGCTGCTGAGCATATTGCTAAGTTGACTGGCTTGCCCTTTGTGTCTGCTCCTAACAAGTTTGCGGCTCTAGCAGCTCATGATGACATGGTTATGGCTAGCGGTGCCCTGAAAACCCTAGGGTGCTCGTTATTGAAGATTGCTAATGATATCCGTTTCCTAGGGTGTGGACCACGGTGCGGATTTGCGGAACTGAAACTGCCATCCAATGAGCCAGGGTCTTCGATTATGCCAGGGAAAGTTAATCCGACCCAGTGCGAAGCGATGACTATGGCAGCTACTCAGGTGATGGGCTACGATAGTGCGATCGCATTTGCTGGTGCTCAGGGGCACTTTGAGTTGAACACCTTTAAGCCGATGATTGTGTTCAACTTGCTCCAATCTGTCCATCTACTAGCTGACAGCTGCAATAATTTCACAGACTTCCTGCTGAAGGGACTGGAACCGAATCGAGAGAAAATCCAGTATTTCCTGGAACAGTCCCTGATGCTAGTCACTGCTTTGAGTCCAATCATCGGTTACGACAAAGCTGCAGAAGTGGCGCACCATGCTTCTGAGAAGAACCTTACCCTCAAAGCAGCTTGCCTAGAATTAGGCTATGTTTCTGCTACTGAGTTTGACCAGATTGTTGATCCTTACAGGATGGCTTATCCTTTTGATTAGCTTTTTAGGGAGTAGGGAGTAGGGAGTAGGGAGTAGGGAGTAGGGGGAAGAGTGTGGGGAGAGGGGGGAGATTTGTAAATGCTATATTGAGCAATTCCCAATGTCTGTGAAACCTTTGAGTATAAACTGATAAGGAAATGTGTAAGTATTCAGCTATCAGCTCTCAGCTATCAGCTCTCAGCTTTTGAATAAGCGATGCAGAGGTGCCACCCGTGGCGAATTTAATTCGACGACTGTAAGCGCACCTAAGCGGTCTTGGGGGTTTCCCCCACTCGCGCTTTGCATCAAGACAACAAGTAAGCATTGGAATAATGCTGAGTGAAGTCCCAGCGTCGTTCGCACAGCGTGGCCATTCGCGTAGCGTGGCCGAAAGGCCAAGGCCAAAGCCTGTGCCAAAAAGCTGTTAGCGTAGCGTGAGCCTAATGCTGACGGCTGACGGCTGTTCGCGTAGCGTGAGCTTTTAGCTCACGGCTGAATGCTTACGATAATATTAGCAATTTTAAAATGTTTGATTTTAATATCCTATGTGATTTCTCCCGTAACCATTGTGTAGCGATCTGTGCCATTTTAGTTCCTGCTAACTTGCTGCTGACCTTGCAAACCATCATCTTTACTGTGATTGGTTATCCCCAAGTTCAGGTGCGGAAAGCTGCTTTAGTTGCGTGCATCCCAGCTTTTGCAATGCTATTCCATGTGTATAGTTGGTTGATGATTGGAGTAGTGATGGCTCCCACCTACATTCTGTTTACTTTAGCAGCTGTCTGCTTAAGTATTAATTTTTGGGCAATAAACTATTATAGTAGATTAGTTTATTCGAGAGAATAGGGAATCGGGAATCGGGAATCGGGAATCGGGAATCGGGAATCGGGAATCGGGAACAGTGCGTAGGGTGCGTTAGGGGCGGACTTGCCCTCATCTTCAACCTTGTAGCCAGCGTTGAGATAGTCCGCCCCGTAACGCACCACTAAGGCAAGAGGCAAGAGGCAAGAGGCAAGAGGCAAAAAATTGGAGTGGTACACAGCTAGTGATTTTAGCTCCCGAAACCTTACGGTGCGCGTTCCCTAGCGCTTTGAAAAAGCGCGGGGTCGCACCGCTACCAGACCTGGGCTAAACCACTACATCTTTATCACTAACCGACTCCCAATTCCCGATTCCCGACTCCCGACTCCCGACTCCCGACTCCCGACTCCCGACTCCCGACTCCCGACTCCCTACTCCCGACTCCCTACTCCCCATCTGGTTCATCTTTACCGTTCATTTGTTGGTTACGGTTCGAGCCATTCCATCGTAAGGATGCTGTTAAATCATCATCGATGTGGAAAATAGCTTGTACGGGTCCGTAGCGTTCTTGAATTCCTCCCTGAATCCGTTCAGCAATCAGGGAAATGACTCCTGAAAACTCTGGATGCACTACCAAATGCATTTCAACATACATGAAGCGTCCTACAACACCCCGGCACTGAATTTGATCACAGCGAGTGACACCTCCAACTTGATGGGCTATGTGAGCGATCGCTTCTGGATCAATGGGATTTTGTTTGACTAGCAGGGGCAATTGCCAGTTGATAACTTGCCAACAATTTGCCCCGGCAAAGAGCACCAGCACACTACTCAACAGTGGATCCAGCCATAGGAAACCTTGGGAAACGCCCCAAAGCCCACCGAGTACTAGTATAGTTAAGCCCACATCCTGAAGCATTTGAGCCGCCTGAAAGCGTAGGGTAGGACTCCTGACCACTCTAGCTTGGTAAACCATCAGGCAAGACCAACCAAGGCTCATGGCTAATACTGCTCCCAACAGCTGTACTAAGGGTAAACTGAGCCGGACACCAATAGTTAAGGTTCCTCCCTGAATCAGGGTTAGTAACTGCTGAGAGGACAGTAAGCACAAATTTCCCCCAGCAAAGCCGAAAAAGGCAATTAGCACAAAGGTAATCACCGTTTCCCGTTTACCATGACCATAGACTGACAGATCTGGCGAATTGTCATAGGTAGTGATCATCAGCAAATTGACAAGGGTATTAAAGCAAATTAATAGGGTGAACAGAGATTCCCCCATCAGACTGAGCGATTGGGTAGCCCAAGCTGCTGACACCTTGACTGATAAAACAAACAAGCTGAGCCAGAGGGTAATGAATAAGACCAGACGACTAGTCTGATCGCGGTTTGGTCCTTCGGTCATGGCCTGAAGGTAACAGATGTCGATTACCTTCACATTATCTTGGATTACCCTATTATTTATTTGGGCATCAGGCAATTATGCCATTTTATGGCAGTTCTTAATGGTTTTGGGGAGTGGGGAGTGGGGAGTGGGGTGTGGGGTGTGGGGTGTGGGGCTGTTTCATTCTCACTACAGACCTCTAGCTCACGAAACCGCTTTAATCCCACTCCCAAAGACTCCAAACGCGCTTGTTTTTTGCGATCGCGTTCTTGTGCTTCGGGACTATCATGGGAAGAACCAGGGCAAACGCATCTAAATTTTTTTGACAAATCACTCTTTATGTGAATCTCTGCTCTATGGGCGTTTGCCTAGCCTGGCCTACGGCCAATCGCCACAAAGACAAGAGCGATCGCTAACCAGCTTATTACTTACAATAGACTTCGCGGCAGTTGTCAGGAGATAGGAGACAGGAGACAGAAAACAGTAACAATAATTGACGAAAACAGTATCAAAAAAATCCTTTTGCAAGAGGTCTACTATACGGTCTAGTTTGATGTCCTGGTGGTCAGACATATTAGTTATTTAAAATAATAGTCATTAATGGTTAAGCAGCACAAATATAGCAATTCTTATTTGAGTGAGGTACAAAGTCCTAGGTTTTAGGGAGCAGGGAGCAGGGAGCAGGGAGCAAGTAAGAGGGAAGAGGTAAAAAATTATGTGTACCTCATAGCTATGAGAAACGCTATAAAATGTCAGTTTAATCCGTCCCTATCAAAATTTTGGATCTGCTTGAATTTTTGAACCATTCAAATGCTTTTCGTTCCCTGAATTATGGGGATTCGATGCGTTTGCCCTGCCGAACCTCCTTTTTCCACAAAGTCCTAGATGTGCCCTATCAATTATTCCTATGCTCTACCAAAAATAAGGTTTTATATTGCTTTGTCTCCTCATCCCAATGTTTAATGGGTTTGATCATGGTATCTTTTCTTCCTTCCCAAAGCGTATTTCCACTCGAATAGTCAAGAAACTTCTGATTCCGATTAGCTTGAGCCCATTTCTCCGATCCTTCCCATATAAACTCTAACGTTGATTTAATCACTTTGATGTGTGCCTGAACCAATGTATCAAGCATGTTGTCATCATCAATGAATGTGAATTCTGGCATGAATGGCATACGCTTGAATTTTTCTAACTGATTGGTCACTTTATGTAGACGGTCTTTGTAGATATTTAAGATGGAGGTTTCAAAGCCATCTATTTGTGGATTATGTAGCTTATGGAGTCTATTAGCATTGTCGTTAGACAATAATAACAGTACATCTGCCAGGTGTCCTTTGAACCACACGTTCAAGAGATCCTTAAGTCCAGAGTGGTACTCGCACCAATAATATTGTTTCGCATCATCATCAGGCTGCCTAACAAAGTGCCTCTGCTCCATAGCTGCAGCATTTTTCTCATAATCTCCTAGCGTCTGTTTTTTTAGCTGCTGTTGTTCACTAAGACTACCAAGGGCACCAGTAAGTGTTTTCTGAGCGATGATAAATAGGACAGCATCTAATTCAGAGAGTTCTTCTATGTTGAACGTTTGATTGGACGATTTACCCAAATTTTTAGACCATTTCAACTCATTTCCCTGCTGAAAATGGGTGTAAGACGGCAGATAAACAATGGTTTTATCCTGAGGTTCCACCTGAATCTTGAATTCATAAAACAAATCAAAAATTACGCCACCCCAAAACCAGGTCGTTGCCCAGCGTTCTACCTTGTCCCATTGAAGCGTTTCGTTAATCTCCTCTGAAGTTTGGTTATTTTGTAGAAGGTCTGCCAATCGTCTTAGGTTAGCGTTGCTTTTCAGAATTTTGCGAGAGATCAGGTATTTTACGTACTCTGTCACCCCCATTGGGATTGATGTTTGCGTGCTGTATCCTTCCGGCCAATCCTTGGTACTAGTACTTAAAACGGTTTGGTTTAGCTCATTTTTCCATGCTTGATTAGCATCATCCTTGAAAGCAATATTCTTTAGGCGTACTTCGGCAGCTGCAATATTGATCCCATCGTCAATGTTGTTGACACTTATGTTGAGCATGATATTGTTAAAAATTGTGAAATCCCAATTTTCTGAGTTCTTAATCCAGCTACCTTCACTAGGTTGACTACCAGTGGCTGTTTCGTAAAAAGAATTCATCTGAGATACGATATTCTTTCCATAGGACGACCACCAATTTGCGAAGGTAAGTGGGTCTTTCACCGAGTCCTTGAGATATTGGGCAAGGGAATTTCTGAATTCGGTAGCTTGTTTTACATTTTGAAAAATGATGGGTGGTGTTACCAACTCCAACACATCTCCTGAGTCGGTTTCAATCTTGAGGGGAATTTCGTTGTCGTCCTCAAACCCATGGCCATTAAGCTGAATGCTGGCTATTACAACATGGGTATAGCGCAGGATAGTGTTGTCGTGGGTGCAGAACTCGATCTCAAATCCGTAGGTATTCTCGTTTGTAGTTACAGTAGGCATGGTAGTAGTAATATGTTATCGACCAATCATAAATCAGTTGTGAGATGGGGTTACCTTCCTTACTCGGTTTGAACCCCAAGCTGTCTCATGAATCATTCCTGATTGCTATAAATCCGTTGATATTGAATTAATCATTCCCCACCAATTCATCGATGGCAGTAAATTTTGGATTAGCTTGATCTAATAGGCTGTTATTAGATGAACCTAGAAGACCTTCGGTTTGATCATAAAGTTGTAAAGCTTTAATGACAGGACTATCGCCTTCATCTGTAAAGGTAGGCTCATAAGGTGTGGCATTGTCTTTAGGGACGAACTGCAAAAAGTAGCCAATGACTTGTGGACCAGGAATACGGATATAGTAATATTCGCCATGAGAGCCATGAAATACAGACTCGGAAGAATTTTTACTTGATGAAGCACTAGCAACAGAAAAGCAAAGAAAACCACCTCCAGCAGCACTTGAACTCTCGACCACTGATTTTGCACTTCTACTACTTGTCTCAGTAAGTTTCACTCTGATAGTGATATCTTTCGCAATCGCCATAGCTACGGGAAAAGCTGGCATAATATAATTTCTGGTCTCCTTTTGACCGATACCCTCGCTCTCATATTGAGTTATTTTTTGTATATCTGTTGGAGACATATTCCTAATTTGCTCTATGTTCAAGCCTGGAGATACTTGTAGATCAGCCAGCCGGTAAAATGCATGAGACATCTTAAAAATTTGCGGATTGAACCAACCACCGCGATCAAAAGATACTTTAGCAACTCGAAAACCTATTTCTATCTCTTGATTAAAGAACTTACTAGACTGCTCTGATTTAGCACTAGATGAACTAGAATGACCACCGGCAGAACCAAACCATAGGCTGACACCCCAACTCAAACTTTCTGCTTCTTGTTCTGCCGATTGTTGCTCTTCTTGTGTTGAATCAAGAATCTTGAGTGTAATATCTTGAAACATTGCACTGATTTCAGCCTCTTCTTCAGTTTGAGGCGTTGATAGTAGGGGCAAGAAATGCCCCTA
>NZ_JAAHIE010000233.1:0-10884 GCF_010671945.1 Moorena sp. SIO4E2 | reverse complement strand
CAGTCCTCCCAAAGCTGGCATCAGGGACAGCATAGTTTGTTACCTTGGTGGGAGTATTTTCTGGGAGTGTCGGTGCTATCGGCGTACCGGGATTTTGAGCAACGGGTTGGGTTAGTAACCTCAACCAAAGGCGCTAAAACAGCGATGGTGCTAGATGCCATTAACAATATAGTTGGAGATTTTTCGATCAAGCATTTAAAGGAACAATGTCCTACTGTAGGAATTGACTTAATTCGCCGTATCTTGCGCCAGGAAAGGAACGCTGGGCGGCTCGAATGCCTTGGGCGAGGGCCAGATGCCCGTTGGCGGAAGAAATAGGTACTGTACCTATTAAATAGGTACTGACAAGCTATTTAGTACCTATTAAATAGGTACTGACAAGCTATTTAGTACCTATTTAAGGGGAATTTCCGTTGGAGAAGCTGTGTGCTCAGGCTTGTGTTCGCACCTTCAAAGCCCCGTGGCAACCACAACCGTTGCTCATCTGAACAAAATACCAGCTTTTTTTACCGGCGTTGCTGAATTATGGTATGATTTCACTAACTGGCGATGTTCCAAAAGAACCGCAACGCTTTTTGAAAAATCCATCACATCAATCACAGTTCACTTCTAAAGGCCGGTTTCCGCCTATTGAGAAAACCCCGTTTGGGGAGTTGGGAGTTGGTTGGGAAGGAGTTCCAGTGGAATTATGAGCGTTCGCGTAGCGTGCGCCGGTGCCCAATCGCTTAGAAGATTAGATTCACTCAACCTCCCGCCATCGGGAGGTTGTAGCCATAGTCTCACACTCGTGGGATCAAGGGTTGCTTTCATGTCCGAGTTTGTCGCCTTCTCACTTCATCTGATTTCTGGAGCAAGCGATTGCCAATCATCTTGTTCGATGCGAGCCACTAACTCAAACCACCCTTTCCCATCCGGTCGAAATACTACTGCTTCTCCCTGAGCGACTTTTAAACCTGTTAGAGCCTTAATGTTTGTACTGTGGGCAGATAAAACCGTATTCGTCCCTACCCTGGGGACTGTCTGTAGCATCTCATGAAGATTTTTCCAAAGCCCTACTGGATCATAACTGGGTGTGTCTGGAATAGCGTTTAGGCTTTTGATAACTTCGATCTCCGCCACATCCTCATTGAAAGCATACCAAAGTGTTTCGATGCAGCGACAAGCCGGACTTGCTAAGACTCTACCTACAGGGATGTTGAGCTGTTCAAAATGCTCTCCAACATTCTGCATATCGACCAAACCATCCGCACTTAAGGGTCGTCCAGGATCTAAACACTCTTGAAACTGGTCAGGCAATTGGTCAATCGCATCTGGTCGCACATGTCTGACCGCATTTCCGTGTCTAAAATAAATCACATGACCCCCTTTTTGCAAAGCACTCAATAGTTCTGCGGCAGTAGAGTCACCCTCAATCGTAAGTGCTTTTGCTTCTGGGGACGAGCTTTGCAATCCCACAAGAGCAAGGCTTAAGGCGACAACAGCAGAACTAATGAAACTAAACCCTTTGATGCTATTCCTTTTTTTCATGATTAATTAATTAGTACAGGTTAGTACAGGGCAAAGGCATCTAAATTTTATTGACATCCGTCATTGGTAATTAGTCAGTTGTTGTTTTGATTTCATGGTGTTGCTGATTATGGCTATGATTCTGCTCCCCTAGCCCCTTAATTTTGATACCGCTGGCGAAACATTTATTAACAAGCTGAAAGCCCTAACCAACCGGGGCTTTACCAAAATCAAATGACCGCGCATTCACACTTCAATTCAGCAACACCTGCCACAGATTGTGATTGAGCTAGCGCAACTTTTTACACCTAGACCTGGGTGCGCTATTGCTGCACCCAGGACAGGATGTTGGGTTTAGTTATTTTGGATAAGATTCAGCACGTTTTTGGTAATCTTCATCTGTGAGAGTTTTGTAAGGCATGTCATCAAATTTCTCACTTTTACTGACTCGATAGTAGGCGCTCACAAAGGTCAATACAAAGATGATCCAGATACCAACACCCCAAATTACATACTTATGTAGTTCCTGGATCGATACTGTTTTTTTGGTGAGCTTAACTGTTGTTGTTGTTGATTGTTGCATAGTACCTATTTGGTCAGATCTGTAATCTTGTCACATATGTGCGGTGTGTAAGCATTCAGTTATCAGCTATCAGCGATCAGGGATCAGCTATCAGCGATCAGCTTTCAGGGATCAGCTTTCAGTATTCAGGGATCAGCTATCAGCGATCAGCTTTCAGCCAAAGGCCTGTAGCCAGGCTACTTGAGGTGCTTTTGAATAAAATAAGCTCACGGCTGACGGCTGTTCGCGCAGCGTGAGCTTTTAGCTGACGGCTGACGGCTGACGGCTGACGGCTGACGGCTGACGGCTGACGGCTGACGGCTGACGGCTGACCACTGACCGCTGACCCCTAAGGGCTGAATCCTTCATTGTTAGATATGTCAGTGCTATTTAGGCATGAGCGGTAAATAGGGAAAAATTGGATGCCAGTTCATAATTGTGGCAGCGGCGATGAACGTAAATAGCCAAAAAATCAGGGTCTTTGCCTGGACTTGGCGATTCTGCCAAAGTTGAGCCAAGATGAACCAACTGAGAAGCCATCCTACTAGCATTACCGTTTCTTTGCCAGAGTAGCTGCCGATCTCGCCATAAACTGGATCTGGATTCCGACTGCCTGGAATCCAACCCCCGAGATCCCAAACAATTTTGTTCCAAACTTTGTAAATGGATGTTAGGTGTTGGTTAACCATCAACAGGAAACAACTAAATGCAGCGCTAATCAATGCTGCTGCTGGTCCAGACAGGGTTGGGGGAGATTTAGAGCCAGAGGCTAAACCCTTTGGAAATTGTTTAAGCTGTGTCCAAAATTGGCTGTATAGAGGTTGACTAGAAAGGTCTTGAGAGGAGTGTTGAGACATTTTTGTTGAGCAATATTCTACAGAGAAAGAATTTTAAAAACAAAAAACAGCTATAGACCATGGGTTTTAGCGACATTGAGTCCGCTAATAAAACCACCCAGGGCGAAAAACATCATCGCCATCAAGGCAATACTGGTAGCTGCTAGTACAGGACGGTTTTTCTTCTCTAAAATTGAGTCGCCATATTTCCAGAGAACCCAGGTGCAGGCAACTCCCAGGGGCAGAGTAAACAGGACTGTAAATTCGTGATACTCCATGAATAGGTAATGAACCAGCGGAGTATTTTCTCTGATCCAGGCGCGCGCACCCCCCAGAGGAGCACGGTAGCGCATATAGGCCCAATTACCAGAAACGATTGCCAAAAAAGCTAAGCAAGATGACCAAAAGGTCAATGTGCGGACATGGGGCAAGATCTTAGCAGACCCTCTTAACAAAGGAAAAGCCAGATGTCCGGCATAGGCAATAACCAGCACCGCTAACATCGCAGCAGACCCATGGATAGCTCCCATTGTCCGTTGCCAGGGGCTAGGGCTTAACAAACTAACAACAGGTAAAAACAGGAATAGACCAGCAGATAGAATGCCAATGCCGTAGACACACACAGTTGCAATGTCAATCGATGTCGGAAAAGTTGAGGTATTTGATTCAATGGATGGTTGCACCATGATTAAGCAAGCAATCTAGAGCTTGATCAGTAGCAGGGTAAGCGTAAGAATGAATACTGACAGGTATTATCCTTAACAATATTGATAATAAAGTGCAATAGTCCTGAAAAGTGCTAAAAATAAAAGCTTAATATTTTCATAATCTTTGCCCTAGATCACATTTGGGCTCAATTTTTATTGCCCTTAGCCTGGTTATCAGTAGGCGACCTTTATAACAGCAATTTACGTTTTTTTGCTATTTATTAGTTTTATTAAGTAATGCTTTAACATATATTAGTAACTTGCAGACATCAAGATGTATTAATTTTTTATAATTACCCCTCTTCCCCCGTTTAGAACTCTTAACCCTTTTACTGGGTTTACACGCTTATCCTCTGTTCGTCTCTCCCTATTGCCTATATTTTTATGATAACAATTATGATAACAATTATGATATACCCATAGGGTAAATGCATCTAATTTTAGAATTAATATATATATAGTGTTTTTTTTATTAAAACAACACTATATGTAGAAAATGCCTGGTCAATAAGCACAAGAGCATGATCAGCTTATTCAAACACCTGAATATCCGGGGCATACATGTAGGGTAAGCGCAAGAAAAATTGAGCCAAATAGCGTTTGTATTTGAGTTGTGAACATAGATTGATGGTAAAAGGGAGAAGAGAGCAGGGAGCAGGGAGCAGCAGGAAAGAGTTTGGAGGATTTTTTGATGTTATGAAAAATCAGCAAGATTGTTTATGACCTATTTATAAATGCTATATAGGGCAAGGATTAAGACCATATTAAGCCTTGAGTATCATACATAATTATTGCAATTTATTTTCAATATTTTTTATAAAAATTATGGCTTATTGATTCTTGCCCTATATAGCGTTTATAGCGTTTTCAAATCAAATGTGAAACTAGGATTGATGGTATAGCGCAGCGCTATACCTTGTTCAGAGCTTGGTCAAAGGTCATCAACAGGGATTCCAGGGAAAAAGTAGACTTGGCATGGATATAACCCTGCTCGGCTAGCCTATCTGCAGCGATTGGATCACTTAGCAAATTACCAATGACCTTAGCCAGTGCTACTGAATCTCCTGGCGATACCAAGTGACCAGTCACGCCATCCTGAATCAATTCCACTGCACCACCAGCCGCAGCAGCAACTACGGGTCGTTTTGCCAACTGACCCTCCACAATCACCCGACCAAAGGGTTCCGGTTCAGTAGAGGTATGGACTACAATGTTGCAAGCAGACATCAATGCTGGCACGTCATTGCGAAATCCCAGCATGTGAACACGACCAGCAAGTTCTGGTGCCGCAGCCATGGCTTCGAGCCGTGAGGCGTATTCTGCTTCACCAAATAGGGCTTCACCAACCAACAGGGCGTGTACATTGGGGAGTTCCTGTAAGGCTTCTAGTAAAATATGCTGACCTTTCCAGTAAGATAGCCGACTGAATACACCAACAAGTGGAGCATCACCAATGCCGAGCTGGTCACGGATTTGAGCTGATTGATCCGATGCCAGATTATCGAAGGGGTCTGAACCAATACCGCCGTAAACCAGTGTTACTAGGTCTTTACGTCCCCCAGCAGCGATAAAGGCTTGACCAGTAGCACGAGAATTGACCAATACTTGAGATGCTAGACGATTAGCTAGGAAAACGGCTATGGCACGATTGAGGGAGCTAAAGTGTGGTGCGGTCACAATATCTCGCAGGTGCCAAACCACGGGAGGACCGCCCATCAATGTTGCGATCGCAGCAGCAATGAAAGCTTTTTGGGAGTTGGCGTGTACTAGCTCAAACTCACGTCCAACTGCTGCTATTCGACAAGCCATCCACCACAGGGGAGGTAATGCCTTGAGAGCGGCGCTGAGTCCCCCTGAACTCCTTACGGATAAGATGGCTTGGGGTGCAGGTATGACCTTGACCTTCACCTGTGCAGCTTCGAGCCGTTCCCGGAACGGGCCATCGGCAAACAGTAGTACTTCGCTGGTGTCCCGGTAGGCAGTGGCCAGATCCAGCAGGCTCAACTCAGCTCCGCCCAAAACGGCGGCATGATCGACAAAAAGGACTCGACGGCGCTTCATAAAAGTGGGTAGTCCAAAAAAGAGTGTTTCAAACGTGCAAAAGCTGACAAGCTAATCTCATAACTGATCTCAGCTATAGCGTTTTCTAATTTAATGAGGTACATTCCCTTTTTTTTACTTGCTTGCTTATCGCAGCTCCCTGCTCCCTAAAACCAATAATGAAAGTACCTCACCTGATTAAAAATTGCTATATTAATCCATGGCAGCTTGATAAACAGATTTAATTCGTTGAGCAATCACCGGCCAAGTATAGTGCTCATGAACATAAGCTTCACAAGCCTCAGAGCTAGGTAGTTGACGCTGACCAGAAAATACCTCGATCATGCCCTGAGCAAGTTGATCAACAGAAGTCCCTTCAAACAATAAGTCTTCCGAAAAAGGCTGTAAAATCTCTGGAATACTATCTACAGGTGTTCCAAGAACTGGCGTTCCATTCACCAATGACTCAATAACAATCAGACCAAAGCCTTCCCATGCCACGGTTGGCACAACTGAGAAAGTTGCAGCACGGTAAGCTAGGGCTAAATCTTGGTCCGACACAAAACCTAACAAGCGGACATGCTCAGTGAGTCCTAATGCTTCAATCTGTGCTTGCAAGGTTGGCATCAGTGTGCCTTTACCCGCTATCAGTAACAGCACGTCTGGATAGCGCTTACGCACCTGATCCACTGCTGCAATTAAATTTTCTAAGCCCATGCGTTTAGCTAACCGTCGCACAGCTAAGATAATTGGTCGATCTTGAGGCCAGCCTAGTTTTGACCGTGCTTCCTGGGGTGTAATGGTGGTGTCGAAACGCTCGGTATCAACCCCCGGAGGAATGATGTGAATGCGCTCTAGTGGGATATGATACTCTCGGTGCAAGGTGTTGCGGAAAGCCTCAGAAAGTACGATAAACTGGGCTATCCGTTTGTACGTCACCCGCTCTAGCATCCATTTTAACCGAGTCGCAACGGTATTGCTGCCTTCTACATGCCCTTCTAAGGCCCAAGGCCCTTGGAAGTGCATCACCATTGGGCGACTGTCTAATTGATCGAGGATTGGAAAGGTATATAAAGCGAAGTGGGACACTACTAGGGGGTAGTCTTCCTCCTTCAGCACTCGATGCATTGCCTGTCGGATACTGCTCCAGCGTTGCCAGAGAGGAGATTGATGGCTAGCAAAGGCTTGGACTTGACCACCGGAGTTTTCAGATACAGCGGTTGAGCCTGCCACTAAGCCATGCATCTCCACACCAGCTTGGGGTAAGTAACGAGTGCAATCGTAATAAACCCGGTTGAGTCCTCCTGCTTGTTCAGGGAACCAACCCATACCGATTTGAAGTGTTTTCACAGTACTAGAGCCTCGATAGTGTTTGTTAAAGCAAAGGGAGTAGGGAGTAGGGAGTAGGGAGTAGGGAGTAGGGAGTAGAGTGTGGGGAGAGGGGGGAGGGAAGAAGTAGTTTTCGAGCAGACTTGATATTAGGGGTCTATCTTTATGCGGTACATTAAAGCTTTAGCGTAAAAATCCTCTTCGGCAAATAGCAAGTATTCTCCATTTTTTATTCGCACTACTCTTAAGGCCATCGGGACATCCAGCCAACCTGTGGTTGATTTTACTTCTGGGCCGGGATTTATTTTGCCAATCTCTTGACCTGTGCGAAAATCATAAACTCGCACTTTAGGGTATCGATTCGGATCTTTTTCAAAACTATTATCGACATAGCCGACAAATAAATAGTCTCCATAAACAGCCATACTTTTCGGTAAATCTGGTCTGACTCCTTTGGAGTTTTGATTGTAAGCAATGACTATTTCACCGGCTTTTTGTGGCGCTTTACTCCAATTGATATATTTGACAGCTCTGTTACCAATCAATCCCCAATCACCCCTGGTATTAAACGTCGGAGAATATCCAGCAATATACATGGTATCGGTTTTTGGATGATACTCAAGTCGTTGAATAATTTTAAATTCCTTTGGCATTTCAAAGGATTTTTGGTGGTTAATATCGTAAATCGGGCTGCCGTAAGAATCAAACCGTTTAAGGGATAGTTTTTTAATCCCGTTTCTTGATGTACCTATCCAGATATTACCGTCATCATCAGGCCAAAATGCCCAACCCCGATAATTTTGTCCTTGATTATATTGACCTTGTTCAGCCTGTTCCTCTTGTCCATTACCGTTTTTATCTTGCCAATAGCGATAATCCAATTGACTTCCCCAAAATGAGGCAGTGGGAATAGCGACTTCCCCATCAGTTGCCGGATTAAACCGATAAACATGGATACCAGCTGACTCGGTATACATACTATTGGTAAACATCAGCTTCCGACCCTTAACCCGGCGAATCATCGCACCAGCATTATGCTTGATAGTCTTCTTAATT
This sequence comes from Moorena sp. SIO4E2, assembly GCF_010671945.1. Classification (NCBI taxonomy): domain Bacteria; kingdom Bacillati; phylum Cyanobacteriota; class Cyanophyceae; order Coleofasciculales; family Coleofasciculaceae; genus Moorena; species Moorena sp. SIO4E2. Next base: position 2,848 of record NZ_JAAHIE010000233.1, on the reverse strand, counting down.
CGATTATCATTAGGATACTTAAAGGGATTAACGGTATGGGCGACATGAGTCCATTCTTGACCTGATGATTTACTGTAATCTAGTTTAAACTGTTGATTTTTCGTATGAACAACAGTTTCAGCCGCTGGATCAATATCAGGAATGTCAATAAATAAGAGACCTTGCAATTTCCAATTGAGAGTCCCATCCAGTTTGTAGCTATCCACGGTTAATCCACCTGCTTGCCAAGCGTAAATCCGACTGGGATCACTGGCGACATAAATATTATTATCCTGATCGACTCCAATCCCGGTAATGGAATTAAAATGTAAGGGTCTGATTTTTCCAATTTCCCGAGGACTTCCAGCATAAATTCCCCCTTTAACACCAAAGGTTCCATCAGGAGTTGGATTGCCACTGCTGTCTAGATTTTTAAATATTTTAATCTGATTATCAGGTCCACCATCTCCTACTAAGAGGCGATTTTGATTATCCACAACAATAGCTGTAGGGATGCTAACCGAATCAAGTTTGCCTTGAACTTTGCCCGTTTCTGTATTTAACTTAAGGATCTTATTGGTCTTGTTCTGAATAACCCACAAGGATCCAGTTTTATCTAAGGCTAACTTACCCGGTTGATTTACTGACCATTCTTTAACCGGTTTCATGGTCTGGGCATCATAAACTTTGATTTTATTGTTAGGCGTATCACTAACATATAAGCGACTATTATCTGCTGCGATTCCCCGAATCAAACCTTGATTGGTATTGATAATCAACATACTCTTATCATAGCCATTACCCCCCTTAAACTTTGCTCCTTTATAATTACTTCTGTTATAGCGACGAACACAATACCATTTATCATCAGAATTAGGATACCCTACCCCATAGCGACCCTTTTGTGTCATCGCCATGTAAATATAGTTATCATTAACTGCGATCGCAGTTCCCCCGGATCGTCCCCAACCATGGGTAGCATCCAGTTGACCAAGAACATCACCATTTTTATAAACCCCCCCTTCTCTACCAGCTTCATCCCAGGGAGCATTACCATAAACCGTACCATCGGGACTTACAGCCATCGCTAACATCGATAGCTGGACATGTTTATCCTTGCCCGGAAGATCACCTCCGGGACCATAGGTATTACCGATCCAAGAGGTAGTGTAAGTCAAGCGTTGGCTTGGGTTGGATTCAGCAGTTATAGTGTCATTGTTGCTAATCACAGAATGGACAATAATTACCAAAACAGCGATCAGAGGAACAATCGCAGCATATTGCCATTCCGGGATACGTATTGACATAGTTTTTTCCCTGAACTCGAAACTATTTAAAAGACTGGAGCCTGCAACCTGGGGTAGCTAGCCGTCAAGCTTCCTTAGGAACGTTTTAGAAGCTGATGGTAGACAGTAATAATCTTCTCCACCATAGTGGTGACGGTTAGTTCCTCAATGTTTTGCTGTGCTGCACGTCTTAATCTATCCTGTTCAGACGGACTAGCCAGAAGCATCTCGATCTGATCTGCCAGTGCGATCGCATTTTTAGGAGGAACTAGCACTCCTGCCTTTCCGTAATCTAGTACTTCAGGAATACCATCCACCCTAGTAGCAACAATCGGGCAACCCACCTGTCGTGCTTCCATCAAAACCAGACCGAAAGACTCACGGTGTGAAGCCAGGACAAAAACATCCGCTGCCATCATGTAAGCTTGAGGATTTTTTTGAAAACCCTCGAAGTGGATACGATCAGCAACTGACGATGCCGCAGCTTGAGTTTCAAACATTTGACGGTCGGGACCATCTCCGACTAAATACAAATGTGCCTTAGGAGAACTCTTAGCAACCGGCTCAAAAGCGCTAATTAACTCAGTAATTCCTTTACGTCGGTTCATGCCAGCTACTGTCACAATAGCCGGATGTTCCAAAGCTTTAGCAGTGCAGGTATCTAAAGCAGGTAATCGGGGACTGCCTAGAGTGCAATTCTTGATCACAGGCATTTTCCCCATGGGAATACCCCGCTTAGACATCGAGATTGCTACTGCATCACTCACGGAAATCACCCGTTCAGCCAATCCCATCACTACTGAGCTACGTTGGTGAACATTGTGAATATGGGATACTAGCTTATACTTTGCTGAACCCCGTAGGAACCGAGCTAGGACTACTCCCGTCATCATGTGTCCATGGACAATATCTGGCTGAAATTCTGCGATTATCCCTCGATAACGCCCAGCAGCCTTGAGCAGATGCAACGGTTTTCGGGTCTGATCGAGTTCAAAGTGAGTGACGCCATAACGGCTTAGCAATGTTTCATATCCGCCGCCAGCAGAGGCAATAGCAACCTCATGACCCGCTTTGGCTTGCTCACAGGCAACGTCAATCGCTACATTGACAATACCATTACCAGTTTGTTTAATATGGTTTAAGATATGGAGTATACGCATCAAACCTCTCCCAAAAAGCAAAGCACCGCCATATTTGACCTATGAGTTAGTTTATAAGTTAGTTAGGAATTGGTAGTTGAAACATCCGGCGTAAGCATTCAGCCGTCAGCCGTCAGCCGTCAGCCGTCAGCCGTGAGCTAAAAGCTCACGCTACTTGAGGTGCTTTGTGGCACAGGCCACAAGGGATTTGACTTTCGTGACTATTAAACCAATGCTTACCTGTTTGATTCAAAAGCTGATAGCATCTCAAGTAACGTGCCCATTCCCGTAGGGTGGCCATAGGCCAAGGCCTTTGACTGATAGCTGATAGCTGATAGCTGATAGCTGATAGCTGATAGCTGATAGCTGATAGCTGATAGCTGATAGCTGATAGCTGATAGCTGATAGCTGATAGCTGATAGCTGATAGCTGATAGCTGATAGC
>NZ_JAAHIE010000232.1:0-10957 GCF_010671945.1 Moorena sp. SIO4E2 | reverse complement strand
CCTTAGTCAGTTTTGTCCTTAGTCAGTTTTGTCCTTAGTCCTTTGTGATCCACATTAAGTCTCCTGGTATTAACAAAAGACCAATGACCAATGACCAATTAGCGATGACTAGAGACTAATGATTCATGAACACGTTAGTTTCCAGACCTCACCAAAGAACTTATGATCACAGACCCTAACAAAGGTCGTCTACTCGCCAATCGCTATCAACTGGTCAAGTTGATCGGCAAAGGTGCTATGGGTCAAGTGTATCAAGCCAAAGATATGCTCCTCGGAGGTGTAACGGTTGCCGTCAAGTTTCTCTCCCATACATTATTGAACCAAAAAATGCGCGATCGCTTTGAGCGGGAAGCAACGATTTGCGCTTTGCTTGGTGAGAAAAGCAATCACATCGTGCGAGTTAGGGACTATGGCATAGATGAAAACGATATTTCCTTCTACGTCATGGAATACTTGGCAGGGGGAAATTTAAGCCAAATAATTCACACTAAAACCCTATCCTTACCCCGATTTTTGCATATTACCCGCCAAATTTGTCTGGGATTACAATGTGCTCACCAAGGCATTGTATTTAAAGGCACACTCACTCCAATTGTGCATCGTGATATTAAACCCAGTAACATTCTCGTTGTCGAAGATTCCTCCTTCGGTGAACTGATCAAAATCCTTGACTTTGGCATTGCTAAGCTTCTTCAGTTTGATGGTTCTCAAACCCATTCTTTTATGGGTACTCTAGCCTATTGTTCACCGGAACAAATGGAGGGAAAGGAACTAGATAAACGCTCTGATATCTATAGTCTCGGGGTGATGATGTTTGAGATGTTAACTGGTCACATGCCCATTCTTCCAGAAGATCATTCCTTTGGTAGTTGGTACAAAGCTCATCACTTCAGCCCACCTAAATCCTTTGGATCGATTAACCCCAAGCTAAAGCTGCCGAAGTCCCTAGAGAACCTAATCATGACCTGTATAGCGAAAGAGGTATCTGATCGTCCTCAAAATGTCGGGATTATCCTACGAGCATTGGATTCATTAAACGAAGGTCATGATCGCGGTCGCTATCTGGGTAATCGGATTCAAACAATACTATCCGAGAAGCCTCTGAGTAAGGCAACAGAAATACTTCCCGTATCAGGGAATGATGTTTCTCGGCGAACCTCCTGGCCCGATGACAAGCCTAAAGCATCTATTGTCTTTCCTAAGATAATTCGTACCACTAGCACAACCTTTCCTACCCTCTGGGTGATGCTTACTAAAGAAGAGATTGAGAACCGTCAGGTTAGTACACGCTACAACCAATTCTTGTATGTGATGGTACCTCATCCAATGGTGCTATGGATTACCGCAGTGCATAATCGCTACCACGGTGCTTGTTGGTTTCCTTGCTACTTAGACCTCAAAACAAATCAGGGTCAGAACATAATCAGACTTTTGGGAGATACTGGATATTACCGTATTTTGTTTTTTGCCAAATCACAACCAGAATACTGTGCTAATGTAATGACCTCAACCATTGCTCCTGCCCAACGCCAGCTATTCATTGATTGGGCGAATACGTCTAAGACAATAAAATCAACTAATCAAGGAATGTTGAGCAAACGAATACTTAAACAAGAGTTTGAAAAGCTGAAGCCGAAGATTTTAATGAAGTTAGAAGCTGCTCATACAGATTACCCTACTGATATCTCAGGTTAAAACTTGTTCCTGGCAATTGGTTCCTGGCAATTGGTTACTTTAAAAGATATTTATTTTTTTTCTATTTTCGATTTTACCTATTAAACCGTCAGCCAAAACTAATATAGGGATAGCATCAACTCCCGCTGATACTTTTTCGTCAGGGGATGGTCATTACCGAGCACATCAAACACCGCAATCATGGATTTTCTTGCACCATCATCTCTATAGTTACGATGTTTACTGACAATTTCTAAAAATATTTTGAGTGCTGCTTCATATTCTCCCTCTACAACTAACCGAGATGCCTGAGCAAATAACTGATCTAATTGACTTTCCCCAATAGGATTAGCCTGCTGCTTAAATTGAATCAATGCTCTAACTGCCTGAGCTCTAGGGAAGTATTCTCGATCATTGTATCCAATGGTTTCTAACACTGTGGTTGCCTGTTCTGGCTCATTAATATGAACCAAAAAATTGGCAACTTCAATGACTAAACTTTGATTCTCTGGATACTTGGCAATTAGCTGCTCAAACAGCTGTTTGGCTCGGGATATATCCTGAGTTGCCATGGCAACCCGAGCTTCTTCTAGTCCAATGTCTAGCTCAGACTTCAGATTTAACCTAGCCAACATTTCCCGCAACTGAATCTCTGGTAAAACCCCCACAAAACCAGGAATAATATCACCATTGGTGACAATTCTGACATCGGGTACTCCCTCAATTTTAAAGTTGTTCGCTAAGTCTTGGTTGCGGTCAATATCAACTTTTGCTAATACAAAGTCATATTCTTTAGCTAGTTTCTCTAAAGTTGGTTTGAGCAGTTGACAGGGGCCACACCAGGTAGCAAAGAAGTCTACTAATACAGGCTTCTCAAAAGACTTTTCTAAAACTTCAGTGGCGTAGTTGCTGCTAGTAACGTCTACAGAAAAACCCATATCAATTATTTCCGTTATCCTGTGAAATGAAAGATAAAATGTAAGTATTTAGCTCATGCTTACAAAGATAGGCAAGAGTAAGAAGAAGGAGGGGAGAATAGCAGGGAATTTTTACCAGAAAATATCCCCTCTCTTCCCACACTCCTACCTTCCGCCACACTCGACATCAAGTCAAGGTTTGAGCCTTAACGAGGGTGTCATTCCCCTCTAACCCTTACTCAGCCCGCAGAGGATGTAGCTAAGACTTTTCCTGAGCTGGATGCTGCACTGTCCCGGCTAGATTCTACGAGCTTGCCTAGGATAGCGCTAACGTTAGTCTTGGCATCACCGAAGAGCATATTGGTGTTTTCTTTGAAGAACAAGGGATTGCCAACGCCAGCATAGCCACTGGACATTCCCCGTTTCATCACCACCACGGTACCAGCTTTCCAAACCTCTAAGACTGGCATGCCAGCAATTGGGCTACTGGGGTCTTCCATGGCACTAGGGTTAACGGTATCATTAGCGCCAATCACTAGTACTACATCGGTTTCTGGGAAGTCCTCGTTAATCTCATCCATTTCTAGAACGATATCATAAGGCACATTTGCTTCAGCCAGCAGCACGTTCATGTGTCCTGGTAATCGTCCAGCGACTGGATGAATGCCAAAGCGAACATTGATACCGGCATTCCTCAAAATCTTGGTAATATCGGACACGGGATGCTGAGCCTGAGCTACTGCCATACCGTAACCGGGAACAATGATAACACTCTTGGCCCCTTGTAGCAGCTCTACGGTATCTTCTACTGTGGTCTCGGTGACTTGACCTTCGGGCTGATCACCACCTTTAGCTTTAGCTGTAGTTCCTGCACCTTCGCCGAAGCCTCCTAAAATCACGCTGAAGAAGGAACGGTTCATGGCTCGGCACATGATGTAGCTGAGGATAGCACCACTACTACCTACTAGGGCACCAGTGATAATTAACAGGTCATTGGACAGCATAAAGCCTGCTGCTGCAGCGGCCCATCCGGAATAACTATTGAGCATGGAGATGACCACTGGCATATCAGCACCCCCAATAGCAGCTACTAAGTGGATGCCTAAAACTGATGCGATCGCAGCCATAATCAACAGGGGTTGCAGACCAGTCGTCCCCTCTGCTGTCATGAACTGGTAACCCAGCCCGATCACAGCCCCAAGCATAGCCAGATTGAGTACGTGGCGTGCTGGTAACATTAGGGGTTTGCTGCTGATGATAGCTCGTAGTTTCCCAAAGGCTATCACTGAACCGGTGAAGGTAATTGCTGCAATGAACACACCAATATAAATTTCTAACTGGTGAATAGTTACTTCTGCACCCGTTAGGGATTCCTCCCCTTGCAGGTAATTGGCAATACCCACCAGTACAGCTGCAAGACCGACAAAACTATGGAGAATTGCTACCAGTTCTGGCATGGAGGTCATGGCTACCCGAGATGCCACGATCGCACCAATTATCACTCCTGGTAGAATCATCCCTCCCAGAGTGAGGTATGCCGTTACATCGCTACTTAGGGCAGTGGCAACAAAGGCAATCAGCATCCCAAGAATGCCGTAAATATTGCCTTTACGGGCGCTTTCCTGGTTAGACAATCCCCCCAGGCTGAGAATGAACAAAGCGCTAGCTGCAATATAGGCAACTGTCAACAGATTATTTGACATAGTCTCCTTAGTTTTATGGTGTTCAACTTGAATGTTGTTCGCCCTTGGCGTTCCCGAAGGGTAGGTTAGTTGGTTGAAGGTTAGTTGGTTGAAGGTTGAAGGTTAGTTGGTTGAAGGTTAGTTGGTTGAAGGTTGAAGGTTAGTTGGTTGAAGGTTAGTTGGTTGAAGGTTAGTTGGTTGAAGGTTGAAGGTTAGTTGGTTGAATGTTGTTCACCTTTGGCGTTCGGTGTAGGGTAGGTGGTTTGGTTGTTGGCCTTTGGCCTTCCGGAAGGGTAGGTTCAGAAGATAACCTGTAACCTTCAACCTGTAACCTGTAACCTGTAACCTGTAACCTGTAACCTGTAACCTTCAAACCTTCAAACCTTCAACCTTCAACCTTCAAACCTTCAAACCTTCAACCTTCAACCTTCAAACCTTCAACCTTCAAACCTTCAACCTTCAAACCTTCAACCTGTAACCTTTAACCTGTAACCTTTAACCGGCTAACCTATTTCTGAAACATCTTGAGCATGCGTTGGGTTACTAGGAAGCCACCGGAGATGTTGATGGTTCCAACTAAAATTGCGATCGCACCCAGAATAGTAGTAGGTGAGGTGGCTGCGCCGGAAATTTGCAGCATTCCACCAATGATGATGATGCCGCTAATGGCATTAGTAACACTCATCAAGGGGGTGTGCAGGGCTGGTTTTACGTTCCAGATCACTTGCCAGCCTACGAAGCAGGCCAGGATAAATACCGTGAAGTGGGAGAGGAAAGAAGGTGGTGCTCCGATTCCCAAGCCAACTAAGGCGAGTCCCACTAACACTGGCCAGAGCAAGCCCATGATACCCTTTGATTTCTTCGTCTCTGGCACAGACTGCTCTTTAGTTACCGCAGTCTGGGGTTCTGGTGCGGGTTTGGGAGGTGCTGGCGGTGTAGGCCGCTTGGGTGGGGGCCAGGTTACATCCCCAGCGTTTAGGACTAAGGCTCCCCGAACCACTTCATCCTCCATATCGACACGGTAATTTTCACTACCACCCATGTCCTTGAGGAGATGACAAAGGTTGGTGCCATAGAGTTGGCTAGATTGAGTAGCCATACGGCTGGGTAGGTCAGTTAATCCAATGATGGTCACACCTTTGTATTTGTAGACCTCATTGGCTTTGCTCACCTCACAGTTGCCCCCTTGCTCAGCTGCCATATCGACAACCACTGAGCCTTCTTTCATACTCGCTACCATTTCCTCGGTGATCAGCAGCGGTGCTTTTTTACCGGGGATCAGGGCAGTGGTGATGATGATGTCCACTTCTTTAGCCTGTGCAGCGAACAATGCCATCTCCGCCTCGATGAACTCTTTACTCATCACCTTGGCATAGCCCCCAGATCCGGTACCGTCTTCTTTGAAGTCCAGTTCCAGAAACTCTCCCCCCATGCTTTCCACTTGTTCCTTAACCACAGGGCGGGTATCGAAGGCGCGCACAACAGCACCCAGACCTTTAGCGGTACCAATAGCAGCTAGTCCAGCTACGCCAGCACCAATCACCAACACTTTAGCTGGGGGAACTTTCCCTGCTGCAGTAATTTGCCCAGTAAAGAAGCGACCAAAGTTATTCGCTGCCTCAATCACAGCCCGGTAACCAGCAATATTGGCCATAGAACTGAGGGCATCCATCTTTTGCGCCCTCGTGATGCGGGGTACCGCATCCATAGCCAACACTGTAGCCTTGCGGCTTGAGAGTTGTTCGAGCAGTTCTTGGTTTTGGCCTGGCCAGATAAAGCTGATTAAAGTGCCATTTTCCGATAGCAACTCAGACTCATGCTTGTTTAGAGTTGGATGCATCTGAGGAGGACGCACTTTTAGAACAATATCTGCCTCTGACCAAAGGCTATTGGCATCAGGGATGATTTGGCATTCTGCTTGTTCGTAAGCATTGTCAGGAAAATTCGCTGTCTCTCCTGCTCCCGATTCAATCAGCACATCAAAGCCAAGTTTCTGGAGCACCTTCGCTGTATCCGGTGTAGCAGCTACCCGGCATTCACCTGGGTAAATTTCTTTCGGGATACCAACCTTCATACGAGTTTTGGTTGGCTGTAAATCTAACGTTTCAGCCTCTTTGGGAATGGCTAGGGTCATTGACTCTCCTTCAGTTGTCTAAATGAAATAACGACGGAAAATTCGTTGATCACTAAGGTGGGTCTAGAAGCATCAGGCAAAGGATGTCCAGACCAGCCACTTTCAGGGGCTAAGGCCACCGTATTTCCTAACATAGCTTTTGGTCATGGGTGAAAAATACTCCTTAGGTGAGGACAACAAGAATCAGGAAAACTGGCGATAATAACTGTTTTCCCTAACTATTTTCGGTAAATAGAATCAAGTAACAACTTCTTTTAAAAATGTTGTCCCTTGATGACAATCTATCCTTCTATTTCTTTTGATTTCGAGTGGTTTTTAGCAACTTGTAGCTTCTTCCTGCTGGGGATGTTCACCCTGTTTAGAGGATTCCCAAGTTCAACTAGAACGGGATCAGTTTGCCCCCTGACACCGCCAATGCCCTTAAGGGTTGGTGATTGACTCGCTCTTGAGAGGAAAACCTCCCAGCCTTAATTGTCTGATCAGCTGACTGGCTTCCCATCTGTGCTACTTGTCCTTGTATGCTACTTGTCGTGGTATCCAACACCAGGCATGGCCTCTTGCTGAATTTGAACTGCTGGCATCAATTTCTCTATATAAATTTCCCTGACTGTTCAAATACATGTGTCCCCATAACCGGATCTCTTTTTGGATCCTATGGTGATCTGCCAAAAGAGAGGATTATTTTTAACTTGTTTTAGGAATTGTGCTGTTGCACTCAGTTGTCGTAGGTAATCTTTACTAGTCAGATCGATTCCGTCACTGACTATAGATGATGATGGTAATGGTGTAATAAAGTGTTATAGGTGATTAAAGTGTAGCGATAGTGTTTTGAAATTGGTATGAGGGTAAGCATTCAGCTATCAGCTATCAGCCATCAGCTATCAGCTATCAGCCATTGGCTGTAGGCCAAGCTACTTTGAATCAAATAAGCTGACGGCTGACCACTGACGGCTGACCACTGACCACTGACCGCTGACCGCTGACCGCTGACCGCTGACCGCTGAATGCTTACGTATTAGGGATATATTGCGTATATATATTGCGTATATTTTTGCGTATATATATATAAGTAGTACAGTTAAAAACAAATAACTGTGAACTGTCAGCTCAAGTAAGCAGCATGAGATTTATGCTATCCACACAATCTTCCATCAAACGTCTGATTTCCGCGATCGCATTAGCTGGTTGTGTCTTGACCGGGCTATCGGTTCGGAGCTTAGCCCAGAGTAATCCCGGATTGGTACTCTGGAGTGGTGTTAAGCGGGAAAATATCCTGAGATATCACCTAGATTTTAACGGTGCCCCCAATTACTGGGATCGTTACCGCTTGAGGATTCCCAAGAAGAAACTGGAATTGGGAGTTGCTCAGTTTTCTATTTCTTATCCAGATTACTACGATGGTAAGTTCGACGTGGACAAAATTGAAGTGCGCGTTGACGGTAAATCCCTCCCGGTCTCTGAAGTAGTCTGGGACAAAGAGAATTATAGCCTTCAGATTTACATGGAAGAGCCAGTTCCAGCCAAGCAAAATGTGGAATTAGTATTGTCCAATGTCAAAAACCCTGATGGGGGTACCTATTACTTCGTTTGTTATGTCTTAGCCCCTGGTGATATTCCACTACCCAGTTATGTCGGTACCTGGATTATGAGTATTGGTCGATAATATAGCAATTCTCAATTCGGTGAAGCGGAGCATGTTAGTTTTGTTAATCCCTGATTCAGATCCCCCGTTGCTCCCCCTTAGTAAGGGGGACTTTTGAATCTAATTCCCCCCTTTTTTAAGGGGGGTTAGGGGGGATCTATATACATAATTACAAGGGTGACATGCTCCCCAGTGAGGTAACTGCCAGACCCCCAAAACTAGTTTCCCCCTTTTGAATAGACCTCGCTGCCAAAGTAGCGAGGTCTATTGATGTCTTGTGCTAATTTAATGTCTCTTTAATTTCCCTTTTGTCTACATCAGTCATTATTTCGAGTCCCTTGGGAGTAGCCTTTAGGTGAAAAAGATAGCGACCGTTGATCATATAGATTGTGGTGATAGCTCCTATAGCAAAGATCAGGACTCCACAGAGCGGTAAGGTAATTTGCCAAACTGGGAAGTTGTACCTAATTAGTTTTTTCTGTTGATTGTGTGACATAGTGATTGAACACTTAGAGACGACTGGTTAAATAGCCACGATTTCCTCTTGAGTGCCTGCCTAGACGCTACAAACTATCGAGCAGGCTTTGAATCAGAGTAGAATTCCTACCCCAAAGAATTTTGGCGCAAAATTAGTACGCATGTTCTTTCACCGCCTACTAGCAGCTTTAGAGTCTGATCGGCAGGCTATATATTAATGTGCCTTTTCAAGGATTCTGTGACATTGAGTGGCTCATTCCTCTAGAGGTGCTGCTATTCAAAATTCAAGCACCCTGTTTTTTTTTAGACATTTTCCCGAGAGGGTGTCACATTTTCTGACAGTTCTGCACATATATCTAGAGGAACATTGATACGGAGATCGATTATCCTAATGACAAAAACCTACACTACACCAGACCTGATTATTCACAGTAATGTGGAAGATATCACCTTCAACATAAATGGATCTGATTGGATTTCAAAAGAAAATAACACCCAGGTCGCAAACTACACTACACCAGACCTGATTCTTCATGATTCTATTAAGAATTTATACGAATTAGGCAATATAAATACTATTAAGGACGAAATCTGGGGGGGTGACATGCAAGCTAAAATCCTTACTGCGTAAGATATTCAGCCCATCTGTTACAAAAAAATACATGCTGTTTTGGGCTGACCTTGGACGTAGTTATAAGGGTTTGAGCGTCCAGAAAATCAAAGAAGGGTCAATTTGGGAGTTTATCTTTCCTGAGAGAATTGGCATTAAAGCCTTATATAGTAAGCTTTTCAGGGCTCATGTCACCCCCTCAGGGACGAAATAATGATTGCAGCTAATCGGATTCCAAAGCAAAGTAACAGTTCCAACCCTACATCAGACCTTAGTCTCGAAGCTTCTAGTGTATAAACCAGGGTCAATCTAATTTCACAAGTCATATAGTGTTTTTTTATCTAATCAACACTATATATGGAAAATGCATTCTCAACAAGGACAAACAGGAGGTGGTGTTAAATGTCGCCATAGGAGACCTAATCAATGGGTGAAAAAACTTTAACCCCTCGGGAAAAGTTTGAATCAGTGGTTAAACATTTAGTTAACCCAACCTCTTTAAAAACTAATGAAGCAACATCTTATGCTGCATTAATCAATGGAATAAAGAAAAACCTACGGCAATTTAATTTCCCGGATGACCAAATCGACGAGGTAATTAATGAAACCTATTTACGGGGGATAAAATTTCTAGAATCCGGGCAAGAGATTAAAAACCCTAAAGCCTGGACCAGGGTGACTTCCTTGTATGTCATCCGTGAGATGAGCCGGGAACAAAAAAAAGAGCAGTTATGGGACTCTCATTTAATAGAGCATCAAAAAGCACTAGAAGACAGCCATAGCCTTTCCTCGGCAAACTCTGAGGATGAAAACTTAAAGCTGTTGGAGCTAGCTCTTCAAAAGTTAGAGCCAAAGGACTACAAACTAATCGTGTTACGGCACATAGAAGGCTTATCTTGGCAACAAGTAGTGAGCCATCTAGCTTCTAACGGAGAAGTTGTGACTGAATCGTCTGCCAGGCAACGAGGTAATCGTGCCCTAAAGCGTTTGCGCAAAATATTTTTTGAGCTTAAGAAGCATAATAAGTCAACAAAATCTTATGATTAGCTATAGCTAATTAGGGTGCGGAAACCGCTTGGGGGCATTCCTTCAGTGATTGCCCCAATCTTCCTTTATTAATTAAGCAATTAATATATATTTTTTAAACAATTTTCTTTTTAGAATATTTTATTTAATAAAATTTTATCAAATAAAATTACAGGATGAATTAATTAAAACAATGAGCATAATTAAACGAAAAAACAATAAATTATCAGAAAAATTAGCAGAAGAATATCGCCAGCTAATAGCTCTTACAGTTTTGTCTGAATTAGAAGCAAATCGGATGGCAGAAATCCTAGAGCTAGCTAATCTTGATGAATCCCTTAACTCCTTAATTGAGGAAATTGAAATGACCGACTATTTAAAACTAGAAAAGTGGAATCAAGGTCTTCGGAATTTACTCAACGTGGTTTCCACAGAGGAGCCATCCCCTAATACAGCATTCCAGGACTAAACCATCTGAAGGGGTGTAAGCATTCAGCGGTCAGCTATCAGTTATCAGCCATCAGCCATCAGCCGTCAGCCATCAGTGGTCAGTGGCACAGGCTTCGACGCTGTGATGCTTCGACGCTGTGACGCTTCGACGCTGTGACCTAACTCATAAACTGATAACTGATAGCTGATAGCTGATAGCTGATAGCTGATAGCTGATAGCTGATAGCTGATAGCTGATAGCTGATAACTGATAGCTGATAGCTTGCCTTGATAGATCACCCCTTGACATGGTATGATCAACAATCAGCTATAGTTGGCAATCAATCCTTTATAGTATTCGTACAA
>NZ_JAAHIE010000231.1:0-10997 GCF_010671945.1 Moorena sp. SIO4E2 | reverse complement strand
TAACTAAGAGAAATCACATCCCCAGGATTCACTGAAGAAACATTGCTAATTACCAGAGGTCGATCAGTTTGATTAATAATCCTAGCGATAGTAGGATTGTTACCCCCAACTTGCTTGTTCCACCAGATTTCTGTTTGGGAAATAATAGCACAAGAGATAACTCCCCCTGTAAGCAGCACAGCTATTATTCCTTTCCAGACCTTCTGTGTTCTTAAATTAGCCTTTATTAAGTTAGCCCTGGATAGAGACCCAGTTATATACATACTAATTACATAAGCAACAGCCAGCTGCACTCCGATATAGCAAGGTAGAAAATACCGACTACTCACTGAACGTCGTCCTCCCCAAATTAAGTCTGGTAAGATTAACCCTAATGCAGTAATAACGATTAACGTTAAAACCAGTAACCAAACTCGCTGGGTAGTATAACGACAGATAAAATAAATTGCATATCCCACAAAACTTCCTAAAATTGGTGGAATTATATAGGTAAATGGATGCTCCAGTGGTATTCCAAAATCAAAAAAGATAAAACTAAGGTTTATCCCCCAGATTTTTACCAACAATGATAAAGGGACTTGAATAGTTGTCCAATGGGTTTTATGCTGAATGACAGCTAAGTTAGTAACCACCACAACTAACCAAGGGGAAAAGGCTAGAAACCCGGCACCAGATGCTATGAAATAAGCAAAAATAGTTTTATTAAAGCGAAACCGTTCTATAATAAAGACATAAATTCCATGCCCAATGGCAACAAATATAGAAAAGAGAAATGTGTAAAGACTAAGGGACAAGGTGACAGCATAGATTACCCATGACCAGAGGTAGTGTGTTACTTTTTTACTATCCTTAGTTTTGCGGATAGCTTGTAACAGAGACGCACAAGATAGGATAATAGTCAGTGTCCATAGACTATATTCTCTTGCTTCTTGAGCGTAGAGTACATGAAAGGGAGATACCGCCAAAAGTGCCACAGCTACCCATGCCACTAAAGGGGATTCAAATAATTCTAAGCATAGCCAATAGATAGCTGGGAAAACCAGCAGGCTAAACAGAACAGATAAACCCCTAGGGTTATTGACAGCAGCACCAAATAGCTGCCGCCAAAACCGCGCCATTAAATAATAGAGGGGTGGATGTTCTGGGTTTTTAGCTAAGGCATGAATAGTATCGGCTAAATCTTTTTCAGGATTAGGATGCTGATACTTTTGTAAGTCTTCAACACCAATCACCCTACCATCAAAAACTTCCTTAATTACTTCATATCCAGTGTAGCCAGAACTCCGAATTGAGGTATAAACCTCATCGTGCCAGTATATTTTATGGTTTAGATTGAAGCAGCGGAAGAAGATTCCTAGCAGTAAAAGGACGATAATTAAAAATCGCCATCTTAGGGAAAAATACTGCTTAGATGGTTTCGTCATATATTAAATTGGTGGTTGGGATTCCATTCACCAGTATTTTAGATAGAAATATTGTAGATATAAAGGTTAATGGTTTTTGTACTTAATTCCTAACGTCTACTCCCTACTCCCTACTCCCTACTCCCTACTCCCTACAACCCAGTGCTTTGTACTTCACCGAATTGATAAATGCTATAATTTGTGACTACCTGTTTTTTTGGGCAAAATCTGGATCTTTTGGATTGGAAGTAGTAGCTAAAAATAGCTGTGGTAGTAGTAATCCAGAATTAGCCTTGTAGTCAGCAAACTCTGGATAGCGGGAGAGAGACTTATCTTTTTTGAGGATATTGGGAATAAATATACCTGCCATAAAACCTGCCAAAATCAAAAAGGGTAGCCAGTGCTGAGCTAGCATGGCAAAAGCAGAGTAGATCAGGATTTCTCCCAAGTAGTTTGTGTTTCGACAGCGAGCAAAGAATCCTTCTGTGATTAATCCAGGACGATACTTGAGAGTATAGTATTTCTGGGCATCACTGGCATAGTGTAGAAAGACTCCCATGATATTCATGGAAATGGCAGCAGCGACCAGGGGTAAGGGAGGCTCAGAACCACTCCTGATCAGAATAAAGGGAGCAACCCAGTAGAGCATTAGTATTCCGAAGCCAAGAATTCCCATGCCAATCGGTATTTCTTCCTCCCACTGCTTGTCTGGATAGATACGGTCTTTGAGTAGCCACATCACCCCATAGGTACCATGGAGGGCTAGGTAAACCCATGGCCCAAGGGTGAAATTCTGGTAGACAACCATTAATCCCAGCACTACTGGAGCGGTAAGTCCTTTGGAAAGATTGATGAAGTGCTTGATTTTCATAGGTAAGGTGTCTTCTCGATTAAAGGCTTGCTAAGTGACTACCGTAATTCTACGGAAATTTCTGATCGTGTTTCCACAATTAACCAGTCTATCAGTGGATTGAATTTAGTGTTCAGGAGTAAGTGACTAAGTACCTGGACATAAATTATATTAACTATATTAACTTTTTGAAAATTACTCAATTCATTGCTGTTCAAGGTTTTCCGGTCACTATTTTATAATTTACCTAGTCAAAATTAATTGCATACGACTACTTATATTAAAGGTAATATCACTACCGCAATTCTACGTAAACTTGTTATTTTTTAATTAAAAATTACCGAATAGGAATTTTAAAAATAATGATTTATTGTATTAATATATACTTGCTATCATTATTTTTAAAATAATTCGCGTATTTATCAGTAATTTGTCTTAAAAATCCTCTGATTAATGCAATCATGATTTATGATTAACTAGAGCTTTTACATTTGATTTGTGAACAAAGTACCCTATTGAAATACTAATTTCATCTAGTTTGGCGTTCACGAATCATTTAGGTGCGACCCGTGGCGAATTAAATTCGCCAAGGTCAAGCGCACCTTTAGAAACCCTATAGCAGTTTTCCATCGGGTGAGTTACTTTCCTCCTTAGTTTTAGGGAGCAGGGATTAGGGAGGAGGGAGCAGCGATCCAGGGCAGTCTTCGGGAGCCAGTGCGGTCTTGGGGGTTTATACCATGAGCAACTGGCGTGGTTTCCACGGGGCTTACAAGCAAGGTTCGTTCACCTAGTGTCTCCGAGAATCGCGGTGTTCCGCACACAGAACCCAAACCATGAGCGACTGCATCAAGACAAGTAAAGGAATTTCAAAATGTTATGTTTATTATTGATCAAAAAGAAGCCAGTCAAACCATTGAGTGGCTGGATAAATCTACAATTATTTTCCAAAATAAACTATTCACTATATGTTTTTATATTTCCCAAAGTTTTTTAAAAAAATCCTTTCATTTCTGTGGCGAACTCTCTGAGAAATATCCGAATTTTTATTTGCTAGTAGAACATCCGAATTATCTGACAATTTGGATTTAGCAAAAACCGGTAACTTTAGCGGACGAAGTTTCTAGTTCACCAATAAATAGTGCTCAACCATTATCCACTGATTATTTATCACTAAAAGCAGCTAGATCTGAAGCGGAAACTCCTAGACATCTTGATGGTAAACAATCCAGAAATCATAACCAGTTGGCTACGCCAGGTTTACCTGATTCACTCCCGGAAGATATTTCAACTTCCGAAGCTTCGATAGTAACTCAAAACCCCGGATACTGTTACAATCCGACAGAATCTGATTCCCCAGCAACTCCAAAATTAGCTACTGGTAATCTCAATCAGGAGCAAGAGATTCCGGAATCTGAATTCCATGTGCATCCTAGGTGTCAGCAAATTACGGAGCAATCTCTTCAACGGCTGTCTAAAAAGAAATATCGAGGAATTTCTTACCAGGAGCAAGATGTCTTGAGCCAGCTACCGGAATCGGAGTTATCTCCCAATTCTGAGGCTTCCAATTCTGAGGCATTGGATCAAAAACGGTCTAAAAAAACCTATCGAGGGGTTCCTTTCCGTGAGGGACTTACGCCCTGGGTTGCCCGGGAGTAGGTAAGTCAGAAGAGGGAAGTCAGAAGAGGGAAGTCGGAAGCGGGAAAAAATATTGTGTACCTCATAACTGCGATCAACGCTATATTTGAATAGAGTAGATCATGATCAGATACCCAATTACCAAGACAGAAATGTAGCGATTTCTGGAAGCGGAGACAAGGAAGCTTGGGTTAATTCTCAAAGTAGCTACATTTTATGGTTGACAAATCAATTGAGTTGTGATATAATAGTTGTTGATATTATTTACTCCATCCTAAATACTTTGTCTTTACCCACATAGGCGTGAAACCGTTAATTGACTGGGCAAGACTCCAGCTCGATGCCCAAAATCCCAGGATTAATCAAATAAATTTTCAATATATTGGGTCAAGGATGTAGCCAAATCTGCGACGCAATTGACTACATTCTTCCGTTGACACTTTGAGAGCAAAATTGCCACAATCTCACCAGCTATTTCCAAAAATAGATCAAGTAGGGGGTAAACTACCCAAATGTTAATAATTGATCAAGAAAAGATTAATCAAGAGATTCAGTGGCTGGATGAATCTACAATTATTTTCCAAAATAAAATATTCAAGAGAGGTTTTGATCTTTCCCCAAATGCTTATAAAAAATCCTTAAAGTGTTGTAGTTGCGAAATCTGTGAGGAATTTCGGCCTCTGTATTTAGTTTTAGAACATCCCCATTATCTGACAATTTGGATTGAGGAAAAAGAAGCAAGTTTAGCCAACAAAGTTTTTAGTTCACCAATAAATAGTGATCAACCTAAATTCACTGATGTTTTATCACTAAAAACAGCTAGATCTGAAGCGGAAACTCCTAGACATCTTGATAGTGAAGAATCCAGAAATCATAACCAGTTTCCTACGCCAGTTTTACCTGATTCACTCCCGGAAGATGATGTTTCAGCTTCCGAAGCTTCGATAGTAACTCAAAACCCCGGATACTGGCACAATTCGACAGAATCTGATTCCCCCGAAAATCCAAAAGTACCTACTGGTAATCTCGATCAGGAGAAAGTGGTTTCTGAGACAGCAGTCAGTGACCAGAACAATACACCAAAAGCTGAGGGCGACCTGAATCCTAGTTGTCAGCAAATTACTAAGCAATCTGTTAAACGGGTGTCTAAAAAGAAATATCGAGGGATTTGCTATGAAGTGGAAGCTATTTTTCTCCAGTTACCGACCGATGCTCAAGGGTTTGTTATACAACGGTCTAAAAAGAAATATCGAGGGATTTCCTACTAAGTTCATAGGTAAGCATATGCGCTACGCGAATAGCTCTCAGCGGTCAGCTCTCAGCGGTCAGCTTAATATAAACCTCAAAAGCGAGAATTTAATATTGATAGATTAATGAGAATTGAAAGTCACCAGAAAAGTCTATCAGCTTTGTGGCACAGGCTTCGACCCTGGGACGCACATAAGCTGATACGCGACACGCTGATAGCTGAATGCTTACCTAGAAACTATTCCATTCCTTCAATGGGTGCAAAGCCTTGTCGTTGGATATTTTCAGTAATAGTACGGGGTTCGAGGAATTGCACTAGATAATCGGGACCTCCTGCTCTTGAGCCTACTCCAGACATCTTGAACCCACCAAACGGTTGCCGTGAGACAATGGCACCGGTAATATTGCGGTTGATATATAGATTACCGACCTCAAGCTCGGCTGAGGCTTGTTCTATATGGGATGGAGTGCGAGAATATAAGCCTCCGGTGAGGGCATAGTTGGTACTGTTGGCAATATCAAGGGCTTCTTGGAAATTCTTTGCGGCCATTACTGCTACTACTGGACCAAAGATTTCTTCTTGGGCAATGGTGGCGTTGGGAGAGATATCGTTAAAGATCACTGGACCAATAAAGTATCCGGTATCAGGTGCTGGCATTTCTAATGCTACCTTAGCTTCCTGACGTCCTTTTTCAACGTACTCCCGAATGCGATCGCGTGAAGTAGCATCTATCACTGGACCGACCTGGGTACTGGGTGCTTCTGCTGGCCCAATGTTAAGCGATCGCGTTGCTTCAACTAACCGTTTTAGGAAGCTCTGATACACTGGCTCCAACACAATTACTCGGGAGCAAGCGGAACACTTTTGACCACTGTAGCCAAATGCTGATTTGACGACTCCAGCTACGGCTTGGTCGAGGTCAGCACTTTCATCTACGATAATTCCATTTTTACCTCCCATCTCAGCAATGACTCGCTTGAGATGTTTTTGACCTGGTTGCACGATGGCGGCATCGGCGTAGATACGACAACCGACTTCTTGGGAACCGGTAAAGGCAATTAGATGGATATCGGGATGCTTGACCATATGGGCACCGACGGTTGAGCCTTTGCCTGGAACAAATTGAAATACTCCTTTGGGTATCCCGGCTTCTACTAAAATTTCAGCTATTTTTGCGGCAATCACTGAGGAATTTGCTGCGGGTTTGAGTAGCGTACAATTTCCTGCCACTAGGGCTGCTACAGTCATGCCTGTAGTAATAGCCATGGGGAAGTTCCAGGGAGAAATTACTAGAGCAATACCTCGGGGTTGATAGACATAGCGATTGGTTTCTCCAGCAATGTCGTAGTTATATCCATCGCTGAGCCGTTCCATCTCTGATGCGTAATAATAACAGAAGTCAATCGCTTCGGTGACTTCTCCATCGGCTTCTCGTAATGGTTTCCCAACTTCCAGACAGACCCATGCTGATAATTCAGCACGGCGTTGTTCCATCAAGTCTCCTGCTTTACGTAAAATACCAGCACGTTCCCTTGCAGGTGTACGTCGCCAACTGGGAAATACTGCTTTAGCTTTTGCGATCGCTAATTCTGCTTGTTCTACAGAAATTAATCCAATTTTCCCGATCACGACCCTAGGGTTAGAGGGATTAACAGAATCTACTGTGTCTGTTGTAGACTGATACTCCCCATTGATTAAGGGTAAATAGGTCTTACCCAGTTGTTGGCGAACGGTAAGTAAGGCTTGTTTGGCTTTTTCTCTGGCTTCTAGCTGAGCATAGTCTGTATTTGCAGCATTGGTGAATGGGTTAGGAGGTTGAAGGTTATCGGGTTGAAGGTTAGGAGGTTGAAGGTTAGAAGGTTGAAGGTTGGAAGGTTGAAGGTTAGTTGGTTGAAGGTTAGTTGGTTGAAGGTTAGTTGGTTGTTCGCCTTTGGCGTTCGAGAAGGGTAGGTTAGCAGGTTGTGAACTTTCAACCTTCAACTTGCCAACCTGCAACGGTTCGTTATTCAACTTGCCAACCTTCAACCCTTCAGAACTTTCAACCTTCAACCTGCCAACCTGCAACGCTTTTGGTGGTGCAATCAATTCCTCTACGGGTCTATCTTCTAAGCTTTGTCGTAGGAAGGAACTATTTGCGGTATTTTCCAATAGCCGCCGAATCAGGTAAGCCATTCCTGGTAGTAGTTCTCCATAGGGTGCATAAACCCTGACCCGATGACCCTGATTGACTAAGGCTTTGGCGAGTTGGTCTCCCATACCGTAGAGGACTTGCATCTCAAAGCAGCGGCGGGGGATATTGAGATTTTCAGCAATTGCGATCGCATAAGCTTGGGAGCGCACGTTATGGGAACCGATAGCGCTATAGACATACTCGTGGTTTTCTAGCAGCAGCTTGGTGATACGCTCAAAATTGGCATCCGTAGCGGCTTTCTGGTTATATACTGGTTGGGGCCAATGGTTTTGCAGTGCTGTTATCGTCTCTTGGTCCCAATAGGCTCCTTTGACCAAGCGTATGGTTACTGGATTACCCCGCTGTTTTGCCCAGGCAATCAGGTCTTGACAATCTTGTTGTGAGTCTCGCAGATAGGCTTGCATGGTAACACCGATATCGGTGCGTGGGCGAAACTCTTCTTCCATCAGCAAGTCTTTGAGTATGGAGAAAGTAATGTCTTTGTATTCATACTGCTCCATATCAAAATGAACCGCCGCTCCTAATTCTTTGGCACGGCGGAGCAATTCACGGATGCGATCGCACACCCGATTTTGGCTACCCTGAGGATCAAGAGAATCAAATTGAGAGTAGAATGCTGTTAGTTTAACCGATACTTGCACTAATGGCAAGGATTTACCATCAGCAACGTCAATTTCCTCTACCGTAGACCACTGTTTGGCTGCCTCAGTGAGTTGTTCGATCAGTTCCAGATAGCGGTCTAGATAAGACTGAGCTTCTGATTCTGTAATTACTGCTTCCCCCAATAAATCTAGGGTAAATGCCATCTTCTGGTTTCGCAGGCGTTTAATGGTTTTCAGGGCCTGGTTGAGATTTTCCCCAGCAATATACTTTTGGGCTAGGGTGGCTACAGCAGCAGATATGGTTTTGGCTGCCAGTTGTCCTGGTATAGAGTCGGGATTGGTGAAATTGAGCATTCCCTTAAGGGCAGCAGGCAGTTCTACTGACTCATCCCCTAAGTATTCTTGAAAGTGACGAGCAACTTCGGTTTGGCTACGCAGTGCAGGTAGGGTATCGATGAAGCGAAATAGCTGCACCCGTAGTCCTGGATTACTCATTGCCCAGGCTAGTAACTTATCATCCCACCGCATTTGGTCTCGCATTTGGGCAAGAAAGGAACCTTTCTCCCGAGTTGCGGCTAGAAGTTCTCTGGCAATTTCCTGAGTTTTAGCTTCGTAAGTGCTTTTGGGGATTTCTATAACCACCGGTAGTAGACTCCTGTTCTAGACTATGGCAGTTTTTGATAAAACAACCATTATATTCTATTTTCTCTAGTTAAAGCAATATCTGACCTGATCCTTTAGAGGGATTTGCTCATAAGCATTCAGCATTCAGCTTTCAGCTTTCAGCTTTCAGCTTTCAGCTTTCAGCTTTCAGCTTTCAGCTTTCAGCTTTCAGCTTTCAGGATTCAGCCATCAGCTGATGGAACACAGCGTCGAAGCCTGTGCCACGGTACTTGAGGTGCTTTTGAATAATATAAGCTGACGACTAACGGCTGACCACTGACCGCTGACCACTGACCGCTGACCGCTATCTCACTTTTCCACAGTTACTATGGATAACACTTGATAGCCATCACCTTGGGGCAGACATTGCCCATCTACATCTAGGGGACAAGCAGTTTCTTCTGGTGAAGGACGGGTGCCGTCACTATATACTGCTGTGATCTCAACCTGTTGATTATCAAAGGATTGTAATTGCTGATCGGAAACGTTTTTAGAAGGACGCAGTACTAACCGACGGGGATTTTGGGGATTAGTAATTAGAAAAAACTGATCTCCCCGATAGGCTCTAACTGACCTGACGGGAGGAATAGCTTCATAAATTAATTTTCCCTGGATTTGTTGTGGTTTTGATTCCTTTAAGTTATCAGATGTCATTTCAGATGTAATTGGGGAGTTAGGGGAAACAGAAGAATTATTGCTATCTCCATCAGCAGTACAACTCGCCATAAACAGGGTACTGACTAAGGTTCCAAGGCACAAAATTTGTCTTAACCGTTGAGTCAACATTAGTGGAAAAAAAGGTCGTGGTGATGTAAGCATTCAGCAGTCAGCAGTCAGCCGTCAGCTTATTTTATTCAAAAGCACCGATTGCGCTACGGGCACGCTGCGCGAACACTAGCGTGGCACAGGCTTCTAGCCTGTGACATAAATCTAGCCTGTGACATAAATCTAGCCTGTGACATAAATCTAGCCTGTGACATAAATCTAGCCTGTGACATAAAGCATAAGCTGATAGCTGATAGCTGTTCGTGTAGCGTGGCCAAAGGCCAAGGCTGATAGCTAATAGCTGATAGCTGATAGCTGATAGCTGATAGCTGATAGAAAAGCCGGGATTGATAATCGTGATATTTTTGTCATCATAGAAGTAACTCCTATTTAGGTGGGAGGAAAGCCGCGCTGGTGGTGGTTAACAGTTATGACCAGCGCGGTTATTAGTTTCAGTCGTCACCTTCTATAGTATAGATAAATCCTCTAAAAAATGCAAGGGGTAATTCAAATTATTTACATTTATTTATGAATAAAAAAATTGACAGTTTATATATTAAAATCTGTGTAGTATATAGCTAGTTTTTTTTGGTTATAGCAATCGTAAATTAATTGTAATATTTTTTGTTACGTGTTACCTATTTTCTGTTCCCTTTTCCCTACTACCTCCTCCCTACTTACTGCTCCCTTTTTAGATCAATCCTATGTTTACATTTAAACTAAAAATGCTATAGGATAGTATCAATCATCATTTACAGACTAGTTATGTTAACCCTCGATGAAATCGAAACAGCTATTCGACAATTACCGAACAGCGAGATTCGAGAGCTGGCAGCCCGCTTACAAAATTATTTAGATGATGCGCGATAATAGGTGGGACCAGCAGCTAGAATCTGACCTAAAATCAGGAAAGCTAGACACCCTTATTGCCAGAGCCGAAGCAGATATTGCTAGCAATCAAGTTAAGGAGCTTAATGAAATCCTTTACGACAGGTGCGACCCGTGGCGAATTTAATTCGCCAAGGTCAAGCGCACCTAAGCTGATTTTTGGATAAATGCTATAAACTAGATTAACCATAAATCTAATCAAAAAAGTAATCATCATGAATTGGAGAGAATACATTCATTCAAATCCCAACATTTTATTAGGTAAGCCAGTGGTTAAAGGCACTCGTTTATCCGTTGAGTTTATTTTAGGCTTGTTTGCTGCTGGTTGGACAGAGTTACAGATATTGGAAAGCTATCCAACACTAACTCCAGAATCAATCCGAGCAATCTTTGCCTTTACTATTGAATGTATGCAATAGCTCCCTAAAAAATCTACCTAACCCCATTAAGATGTAGGGTGGGCAGTGCCAAAGATAGATAAGAGCAGCTGGGGATAGCATTAGTAGGCACTGCCCACCGCCCGAATTAATCACAATAGAATATTGATGTAGGGTGGGCAGTGCCAAAGATAGATAACAGTAGCTGGCGATCGCATTAGTAGGCACTGCCCACCCTACTAAACTCTAAGCTGTTGCGCATTTAAACTGTGATAACAGCATTGCCTTTGTTTTTTATTTTTCGTACCCATTTTATAATTAACCCTCCTTCATTTAAAAGATGATTTAACAAACATTCTAATTCTTCAATTGAT